>JAZQAP010000639.1:0-1631 GCA_045545275.1 Thermoguttaceae bacterium
GCCATTTCTCTATTTGACGCAATTTCTCCAATTTGTCGGCGACGGCGCGTCGTTCTCCGTCGGAAAGCGGTTCGGCGAGCTTCGTTTCGAGGAGCGCGATCGCTTGAGGAGCGAGGCGGCGACGGTTCGCCCAATCGGCTAACCGGAGCGTTTCGGAGACGTCTTCGACGCGCGTTCGGCTCTTTTGGAACGCGAAGATTTCTTCGCGGGTCGCGCCGACGAACCGAACGTCGAGCTTGGAAACGGCGACGGAGCCGCCGTCGACGAGTTCGATCGAAAGAGCGTCGCCTCGGTCGCGAACGACGCCTTCGTGAACGACGTCCAAGCGCGTTAAAACGAGGCGAATCGGTTCGACCGGCGCGGGCGTTCCGTTCGCGTTAACCGGAGGCGTTTGCGGCGTTTGCGGCGTTTGCGGCGGCGCGTCGACGGCGAAAAGGGACGAGGCGAGCGTCGCGGTTAAAACGCCGGTTCCGAGCAAAAAGGAACGCGAGCGGCGCGAACGAACGAAAAAGGAAAAGGGGCTGCGCGGCGTCATCGGTCGAAAGGTCGAAAAAGGCGAGTCGTCGCGGCGGACGACCGGCGTTAAGTTAAGGGAAAAGGAAACGTTAAACGTTAAGCGTTGTAAACGTTGGATTTAAAAACGGTTTGCGACGGCGTCGTCGACGGCGGAACTAACGGCGCGGGCGGGGTCTCGGTTCGACGCGCCAAGCGGAAATTCGCTCCGCGTCGGCGACGATCAAGTGCGAAGCGCCGTTCCAGCGAGCGACGCAAACGCCGAAAATTTCGGAGCCGAATTGGAAAACGTCGAACGGTTCGCCGGTCGCGCGAAAAAAGCGAACGACGCCGTTCGGGGACGCGACGAGCCATTCGTCGACGCCGTCGCCGTCGAGGTCGCCGGAGACGACGCGTTCCATTTGGCCGCTTTCCTTCCAATCGATCGGCGTTTTCCAAAGGGGCGTTCCGTCGGCGCCTAACCCAACGAAATAAGCGCTTTGGGAACTTTCGTTCGCGGCGATCGCGACGACGTTCGAATCGCCGGTCGGCGTTTTGTCCGAAACCGCGAACCAAACGAAGGACGCGCCGTCGTCGGCTCGGTATTCGGCGAGGCGTTCGCCGGTCGCGGCGTCGTTTTCGACGATCGAGCCGACGAGTCCGCCGGAGCGCGTCGTCGCCAACAGCGTTTGACGCGGCGTCGCGTTCGAGCGATAACGAACGCCGAGCCGGTAAGGGTCGAGAACGCTTTCGTCTTTCCAGCGGATTTTGGGACGTTCCGACTCGACGACGTAGAGCCCGCGCGGCGTCGGAGCGTTCGCGGAGGGCGCGCCGACGAGCCCGAGCGCGAGTTCCGGCGTTCCGTCGCCGTCCGCGTCGAGGAAGCGAGCGTCGCCGATCCGTTGATTTTGCAGTTTGCCGACGTCGAGCGTTCCGAGGTCGTTGAAATTTTCGTCGAAACGGTGCGCCTTTTGCGATTGCAAATGAGACGACGCGACGTAGTAACGCCGTCCGCCGTCGAAACGAATCGTTCGGACGAACGAGATCGGCTCGCCGACCGCCGCCGCGGGGGTCGTTTTGCGAACGAGGCGGCCTTGCGACGTCAACAGGGCGAGCGCGTTTCCGTCGCAGGGGACGAC
>JAZQAP010000640.1:0-2602 GCA_045545275.1 Thermoguttaceae bacterium
TTGAAGTTTTGAGTCGCGACTCCGCCGAGTCGGGCGAACCGGTCGAACCGAAGCGCGCCGCCGAAACGCCGGTCGAGTCGGAAACCGTCCGCCGCGTTCGCGCCGGGCTCGACGCGTTGGCCGCCGAGCTTGCCGAAGCGAAAGAGGCGGTCGCGTATCTCGAAGCGCGCGAAAACGAGCTTTTGGCGGAGAAGGCGGAGCTGGCGCGGTCGCTCGATTTGTCGCGGAGGAAGCGCGACGCCGAGACCGAGGTCTTTGAAACGATCAAGCGCGACTTGCGAGACCGAATCGATTTTCTTGTGAAAGAACGCGACGCCGCGCGACTCGACTACAAACGTTTGGAACCCGCGCTTGACGCCGCGTTAAACGACGTTGAAATTTTTCATTGCGCCGCAGTTTGGTTGGGGTTCGTCGCCGGCGTCGCCTCGCTCGTCGCTTTCGTCGCGATCTGTCGAGCGATTTGGTAAAAACCGCCAAAAAGAAAGGAAAAGTAGAATGAGTTGGCAAAACGAAACGGGGCCGAGTCGGCAAACGTACAAACTCGGCGATTGGGAGTCGCAGGAAGGCGCGCCGCGTCGCGTCGTTTTGTACTCGCCGCACACTCGGCGGATTTTTGTCCCGCGACTCGACGACCGTCCGGCGATCGACCTCGACAAACCAGTCGCGTCGCTCGAGTCGGCGCTAAAACGCGTTCAAACGCTCGTTCCGAACGGCAAATTCGAGCCGGTTCCGGGCGGTTGGCGTTAAACGCGGTTCATCGGGCGTTTGAGAGCGTTTTGGCGCGGTCGATTCTTTGGTCGAAAATGTCGCGAAAATCGTTGAAACGACGTTCTCGCGCGAGTACGATAGAGTGTTAACGCTCCAAAAATCATAAACGGCGAAAAATGAAAACGAGAGGGCGAAAGATGGGGATTTCGGTAAAATCGGGCGGCGCGAAGCCGGAGCGGCGCAAGTCGGCGGAGGTAATGAACCTCGAAGAGGTCGCGGCGTTTCTCGGAGTCGCGACCTCGACGATTAAACGACTGATCGACGAAGAGGGGTTCCCTTGCCGGAAGATCGGCGAGCGTTATTTGTTCGGCTTGCGGGCGGTCGTCGGTTGGGTTAACTTTGACGCGCCGCCTCGTTAAATCCGGAAAAATCGGAAGAGGTCTTGACGTCGGCGCGGCGAAACGTTATCGTCGCGTCTACCTTATCGCGACCTCGCCGAAAGAAAACGAGAAAGGATAATCCAAAATGGCGAGCGTATACGAAAGAAACCGCAAGAGCGGAATCGCGCGAGTCGTCCAATTCACTTTGAACGGAGCGCGTCGGACGCTCTACTTGCCGTCGAGCTATTCGCGAGCGGCGGCGGAAGAAATCGCGGGCGTCGTCGACCGTTGCGTCGACGCGCTCGAAACGGGAACGAACGTCGACCGGCGAACGTTCGCTTGGTTGGCGGCGCTCGACGGCGACCTTCGGGAGCGGTTCGAGCGTTGCGGCTTGGTCGAACCGGAAATCCGACTTTCGCTCGACGAACTCTTCGACGAGTATTTTCGCGCCGAAGAAAAAGGAATGCGACCGATCACCTTCCGGAACAAGATGCGTTCGACGAGAACCTTCTTCGAGCGAGTCGACAAAACGACGGACGTTTCCGACTTCGGTAAGTCGGACGCGTCGGCGTTTATCGCCGAACTCGACGCGATTTACTCGGAAGCGACCCGGGCGGGCGTCGTTCGGGACGTTTCGCGAGTCTTCGCTTGGGGCGTCGCGAACGAGCTGATCGAGCGGAACCCGTTTTCGGGGCTGAAGCGCGGTTCGTTCAAGAACAAGCGTCGAGAGACGTTCGTTTCGCGAGCGGATTACGCGAAGTTGTTGGACGCGTGCCCGAACCAAGAGACGCGAACCCTGATCGCGCTTTATCGAATCGGCGGTCTCCGAAAAGAGGAAGCGCTTCGGGCCGAGTGGCGCGACGTCGATTGGGAGGGCGGTCGAATGCTCGTTCGCTCGCCGAAGACGGCGCACATTGGGAAACCGACGCGAATTATTCCGCTTTTCCCGGAGTTGCGGGCGGAGTTGGAAGCGCTTTGGGAGTTGGTTCCGGTCGGCGGGAGTCCTTACGTGATCGCGGAGGGGCGCAACCCGAACACCGTTTGGAAGCGGGTCGAGCGCGTCGTTTTCTGGTCGGGCTTGCCGCGTTGGGAGCGCCTGATTCAGAATATGCGTTCGAGTCGGTCGAACGAAGTTTACCGCGACTTCGGTTCGATCGCGGAAGCGGAGTGGATCGGGCACAACGAATCGACGGCGCGCGAACATTACCTTCACGCGCTGGAAGAGGAGTACGTCCGAGCGGCGCGCCCGACCGAGTCGGCGTCGACTTTAGCGCCGAACCGTTCGCCCCAATTTCCCGCGCCGTCCGCTCCGACGTTTTAACGAAACGACAAAACGGGAAAGGACGCGAGGAACTCCAAGTCGCCCGTTTTCAACTCGGCGAATAAGAGAAAAGTGAACGGTTATCGAATTGCAACCATTTTGAAGAATCGGAAAGGAGGTTGCAAAATGGTTGCAAACGAGAGCGATTTTAAGCGATTCTTATCGATTTTTAGCAAAGTCGAAAACGCGAGCA
>JAZQAP010000641.1:0-2230 GCA_045545275.1 Thermoguttaceae bacterium
GAGAACGCGCGCGGCGCCGATTTGCGGGAGGACGCGAGCGGCGTTCGTTTCCGGCGCGTTCGCGTCGGCGGCGTCGAGTTCGGCAAGCGCGTCGGCGAAGAGCTTTTCCGCGTCGGCGAGTCGGGCGGCGTCGGCGAGCGCGAGCGTTCCGCGAGCGATTTTTCCGCGAGCGCGGACGGTCGGCGAAGCGGCTTTTTCGAGCGCGGCGAACTGCTTTTCCGCTTCCGTCGGTTTGCCGGTTTTCGCGAGGAGTTCGCCGAGAAGCTCGACCGCTTCATAATGTCGCCAATGCGTCGGCGACTTTTGAACGAACGCGAGGACGGCGCGACCGCCCGTCGCGAGCTTTTCCGAACCGGCGAGCGCGAGACGGCCCGTCGCGAGCGCGCGGAGCGATTCGATTTCGGCGGCGACTTCGGCGCGCGCGGAGCGAACGTCGGCGGCGGAAATTTCGGCGAGTTTGGCGAGCGCGTCTTCGTACTTGCCGAGTTCGAGGTCGGCGCGGACGGCGGCGAGAACGATCGGTTCGTCGTCGTATTGCGTTCCGAGAACGGAGGCGGCGGCGAGCGTTCGCTTTTGACCGTCGACGTCGAGAACGATTTCGTCGGCGGAAACGGACGCGATTTTGCCTTCGAGCGTCGTTTCTTCCGGCGCGCCGTCGGCGGCGGGCGCGAGAACGCGAACGGCGTCGGCGCGGGCGGCGGCGGGAACGGCGCAAACGGCGGCGAGGAGCGCGGCGCCGAAGCGGAGCGCGAGCGTTGATTTTCGTTGCATCGGCTTGGTTCCTTAATCGTTGGTTTCCGGCGTTTCGGACGCGTTTTCGACCGGCGTTTCGTCGGTCGCGGCGTCGGTTTCGTCGGGCGTTTCCGACGAAGCGTTTTCGTCCGGCGACGTTTTGTCGGTTTGCGTCGGCGTCGCGTTTTCGACCGGCGTTTCGACCGGGGCGGCGTCGGGCGACGTTTCGTCGGTTTGCGTCGTCGTCGCGTTTTCGACCGGTTGGGCGACCGTCGGCGTCGGTTGCGGTTTGGGCGTCGCGTTTTCGACCGGTTTGCCGACGGCGCGCAAGCTCTTCGGCTTTTTGACGCCGCGCAACTTTTGGAAGTTTTGGTAAGCCGCGTCGAATTTCGCGAACGTCGCGGCGCCGCCCAAATCGGGACGAACTTGGCGGAGGCGTTCGAGTTCCGTTTCGGCGTCGCGAATCTTCTTTTCGCGCTCGGCGGGGTCGGTCGTTCGGCGAGCGTCGAGGTAACGGCAGCGCGTCTTCTCGAAACAAGCGTCGTAAAACGCCGGAGCGAGACGCGGATTCGTCGCCGACGCTCGGGCGAGTTTGTTGACGAGACCGTTCCAACCCCAAGCGCGGGAACGACCTTGCGCGTTCGGAATCCCGCCGACGATCGCCTGCGCGAAGTACGTCGGGTTTTTGCGACCGGCCGCCTGCAGCGTTCGCGCCGCTTCGAACTGGAGTTCGACGTTCGTCGGGCGCTCGTCGAGGAGCTTGCCGAGTTGCGAAAACGCCTTCTCGTAAGCGCCCGCGCCGCGGAGACATTCGACGATCTTCGTCGAGACGACGAAGCGAGCGTTCGCCGTCGGCGCGAAGTTCGGGTCGGCGGCGATTCGACGCGAAATCGTTTGGTAAGCGCGGCCCGCCTCGGCGAAATACGCGACCGCTTCCGGCGGCGGATCGCCGAGCGTTCCGGCCAATCCGCGACCGAGCGACAAATAGGAGTCGGCGACCCAACGGAGCGCGGCGTAACCGTTCGCGTCGCCGCGTTGCGCGACGCGTTGTAAAAACGCTTCGAAGCTCTTCGTCGTCGCGGCGAGTTCCTCCGCTTTCGACGCGTCGCCGTCGTCGGCCGCTTCTTTCAATTCGACGAGGCGTTCTTCGATGCGACGACCGAGCCGGACGTAAACGGAGGTCAGTTTCGACGCGTTTTCCGGATGGCGCGCGGCGACCGCTTCGAGCCGCTCCATCGTCTTTTGCGCTTCGTCGAGTCGGGACGCGTCGGCGGTTCGAACGCGGAGCGCGAGCGCGAGCGTCGCCGTTTGGAAGTCGTCGTCGAGGAAATTGGCGGCGTCGGCGGTCGATTCGGCGGAAGTCGCGGCGTTTTCGGCGTTTGCGTCGGACGTTTCGCCGTTTTCGGAAGCGACGGGCGCGGCGGCGTCGAGGGCCGCTTCGACGACCGCGAGCGGGCCGAAGTCCGGGTGCGTCAACCATTTTTCGAAGTCGGATCGT
>JAZQAP010000642.1:0-3198 GCA_045545275.1 Thermoguttaceae bacterium
CGTCTTGCGCGATTTCGACGCCGGACGGTTTGACGCGACGTCGTCTCCTTACTCGTTCCCCTCGCTAATTTGGAACGGCGCGCCGTGTTTCGGCTCCGACCCGATTCATAACGCCTTGACTTTAGCATGTTTGCGTTTCCAAACCGGTCAAAACGCCGAAGCGCTCGCCCAATTCGACGCCCTCGCGCCGCTCCTTCGCGACCTTTCCTCGCCCGACGCCGCCGACCGTTTTCACGAGCTTTTCAAGGAGTTCGCCCCCGGCGCGACGCGGCTCGCTCCGTCCTATTGGAACGCCGCGTTCGAGCTTGCGTTACTTGGCGTCGACGTCGCGAAACGCCGAATCGCCGTCGACGGCCCGGGCCCGAGCGCGCCCAAACAGCCCGAACCTATTGAACCGTCGCCGTTTACGAAGTCGCGTCGTTTTAAGCGCCCCGCCTTCTCGACGCCTAATCTCGACGAAACGCTCGTCTTTACTCTCCTGCGAACGGCGCGTTTTTCGAACGACGAAGCGAAAGCGGCGGAAGCGATTCGGCGTTTAGAAGAACTCGCAACCCAAGCGACGTTCGTCGTTTACGAAGCGCCCGACGAATGCCGACTCGTCAAAAACGACGCGACGTCAACGTCGCCGACGCCGTCTCCCGCGCCGCCCGTCGACGACGCCGCGTCGTCCTCCGTTCCTTCCCGTCCTCGTTCTCAACGACGCCAAGTCGCGCCGCCGGCTCCGTTCGATCCGGCCGAACTCGTCGACGAAAAAACCGCCCTCGTCGCGCTCAAAACCGACCTAACGCGCCGCCTCGGAGAAATCTTCGCGCAACGTTTTGAACCGCTTGGCTTTAAGAAAAAAACGGCGCAATGTTGGACGCAAACGACGCAAACCCTTTCGCGCTATTGTCGTTTCGTTTTTAGCGCCCGTTCCCTTTTTGTCGTGTTCGGTTACTCCGTTTTTCCGCAGTTCGACTGTTGGGCGAACGCGCCGCAAGACGCCGAATCGCAAGAACTTATCGCTCGTTTCCGCAAGAAAAAGCCCGAATTTCCCGGTCGTTTTAAGTACGACTTGGAGCCTTGCGCCGACGAAGCCGCTTTTTACAGCGACGGTCGCGTTTGGACTTATCCTCCCAACGACGGAGAAACGGAAATCCTTGTCGCCAAAGCGGATACGTTTATCGCCGACGAACTCGTTCCGTTTTTCGAACGCTTCCCGGAAATCGACGATCTTCTCCGCGAGTACGACGCCGGGCTGATCCCGCAAAAGTTCGCGCTCGGTCAATTCGCCGGGCCGCGCCGCGAATTTTACGCCGCTCAAACTCGTTTCCGCGCCGGACAATACGCCGAATCGCTCGCCCGATTCGAAGCGGTTCCGGAGCTTTTGCGCCTTTTCGACGAAACGCCGCCCGGCGCTTCGTCGCGACTTTTGCTCGAAGTCGCGAGATTAGGCGCGTTAAGCGTTCGCCAAACGATCGCGGAACGGGGCCCCGGTCCCGCCGCGCCGTCGACGTCGCCCCTCCCGGAACCGCTCGCGACGGCTCTTCCCTTCGCTCCCAGCGTCCAAGCGCGCAACCTCCGCCAAAATCAAGAGTTAGCGTCGTCGTCCTTCGAACCGGAAACGACGGTTCCCCGCGCCGCCGTCGCCAAGAGCGCCGACGAGTTGCGCCGACTCCAAGAAAAATGCGCGCAAGTCTTGGAACCGCTCGGCTTTACGCGAACGTCGCCGATCCGTTGGACGCGGGAATCGGCGACAATCCGTCAAACGTTCAACCTCGTCGCCTTCATCGATTTCCTTTCCCTCGACTTCGCCGCTTCGCTCAAACTCGACTTCTCGCCTTGGGACGCCGCGCCGCAAGATGAAGAAACGCAAGGAGTTATCGAACGTTGGCGAGCGTTTGCCGCGAAGCGTTGGCCGGACGGCGCGTTCCCGAATTCCGAAGACGGTTATTGGCGTCTCAATTGGGCGACGCCGATCACCTACTCCCCGCGGTCCGACGACGTCGTCCGAACCGTTATTACTCGGGAAGAGATTCGAGAAGACGTTCGCGGTCGTTTTTTGCCCCCGTCGAACCGGACGCCGTCGTCGTTCGACGAGACGCTAAACAAGGTCGATAAAGGCTTTAAAGAAACAGTCGTCCCGTTTTTCAACTATTGGCGGACGTCGCGCGACGTCCTCGACGCTCCGCGCCCCAGTTATCAAAAGTCCGGTTTTTCGACAAGGCCGAGCGTAAGCGACGAAGCGGCGGACAAACTTTGCCTTGCGATCGCGCTTTTTCAAGCCGGACGTTACGCCGAGTCGTCAAAGCGATTTGACGCCTTGTCCAAGTTAAAGAAAAAACCTTACGCTCGGCAAGAATACGCCGCCGCCGATTGGACGACGTTACAAGACGCCGCGCGAATCGCCGCCGCAAGCGTTCGCCAACTCGCGAAGGAACGCTCCAAGAAAAAATAAGCGCCAAAGCGACCGCGCGCTGAAACCCAAAACAATTTTCAACAAATTCAAACATACCGTTTCCCCCCTCGTCCGCCGAAGGAATCCGCTCAATGTCGACCGCGCCGCCTCTCCCGCCCGTCGCTAATTTGCCGAACAATTTAGCCCCGCGCCTTGTTTCGCTTTTAGCGCAAACACTGGAACCGCTTGGTTTTACGCCAAAGTCAAATTACCGTCTTTTTTATTATTGGACGCGTCGAACCCAAACGCTCCGCCAACGTTGCGGGCTCAAATTCTACTACGGCGCCGTCTACGTTTGGTACGACTGCCGCCTCGCGTCCTCTCCGATTTTCGACGTTTTGAACTCGTTCGATTCTTGGCCGCCCGCCGAAGTCGCCGCCGCTCGACACGTTGTCGCTCATTTCCAAGAGACAAGCCGCGCCTTCTCCCCCTACCGCGACGACAGCCAACGCCGCAACGCGCTTAACCGGTCTTACCCCCTCGTCGCCGCGGAGCGCCTTGCCCGACTCCTCGCCGAGCATATCGTTCCCCTTTTCGAACGACGCCGCGAAGCGCTCGACCTGTTGCGCGCCTACGACGACGGAACGCTCGCCGCGTCCGAAGCGGGCCGAGAGCGCGACCTTCTCTACTCGCTCGAACAAACGCCGTTCAATACGGACAATGCGGACGCGGAGCTTTATTTCGGCCCCGACTCCGTTCTTAACGTCTTGAATTTAAGCGCGTTGCGACTCCAAAACGGTCAAAACGCCGAAGCGCTCGCC
>JAZQAP010000643.1:0-2276 GCA_045545275.1 Thermoguttaceae bacterium
GGAGTTGTTGGAAAAAACGGGGACGCCGAGGAGCCAAAACGCTTCTTCGGTCGGCGCGACGTCGGGCGTCGAAACGACGTTTGAAAACGCGTTTTTGCGTTGCGAATTTGTGTTATTGTTTTGTTTTTGGGAGTTTGACGCTTTTTTTGTCGTTTTCAAAAAGGTTGCGTCGGCGGCGTTTTGGCGGAGTTCCGCGACCGTTTCGATAAGACGCAACCGTTGAGAACGCAGCGTTTGGACGCGCGACGCCGAACGTCCTTCCAATCGGAACGCGCGCCCGCCGTCCTCGTCGCCGACGTTCGGCGAGTTCCCGGCGCGGTCGGAAATCGCGTCGAGAAAATCGGCGATTCGGTCGAGCCGTTCCCAATAAGCGTCCGGAAACGCGTCGCCCGCCGCTTCGCCGGAGAGACCCGCGATCGTCGCTAAGTCGCGGATAAAAAAGGAGTAAGAAACCGACTGCTCCCGGCTGACGCCGTCCGGGAAGGTTTGCCGTTCGATTTCGCGAACGAGAAGAATCTTAGCTCGTCGTTTTGTCGAGTCGGCGATTTTTAACGTCGACCAATAATTCGCCGCGAAGTAAGCGCCCGCCGCCTCCGCGATAAGATGGTTCCCGGCGGAGCTGAACGCCGAGTAACGCCGCCGAACGAAGTCGAGGCGCGACGCGACCGCTTTCGTTAAAAGTCTTGTAAAATCGGGCGTTAGCGCGGCGCTCGATTCGGGGCGCGAACGGAGAAAATGGAACGTTAGCGTCAACGAAATCAGTTGAAGCGCGACCTCCATCGGGCTCGCCCAATGAATCGAGCGAAGGGGCGGGTTCGACGCGACGAAATCGCGGACGGTCGCGACGATCGCCGTCGGGATTCGGGCGTCGGAAGCGTCGGAGTAAAGCCAATGTTGCGCCAAACGCGGGAGAAATTGGAGGCGCGCCGGTTCCCAAATATACTTAACGTCGCCGATTTTGTTTTCGTTGGCGACGTTGATTTTCGGCGCGTAAACGTCGACGGGCGCGCTTTTTTCGCTTGAATAATCGCGATTCCAGTCGATTTTAGCGCCGAAATAAACGTCGTCGAGCGCGAAAATAGAAAAACGTCCGCTTAAAAAACGCTCCGCTTCGTCGCGAGCGGCCGTTTTCCAACGTTCCGGGACGGCGCGGAGCGTTTCGGCGTCCGGAACGAACGGGAAAAGCGGCGTCGGCGGCAAGGGCGAGTCGACGTCGCGAACGACCGCCGCGAGGGGCGTTTCCGATTCGGTCGGCGGCAAGCGGAAGCGACCGAGTTCGTCGCGAACGGCGTTTCGCAAGCGGTAAGGGATTTCGAGCGGCGACATTGCGGAGAGTCGCTGCCAATACCAACGCAAATTTTTCATCGCGGGAACCTGTCGGGCGTTAAAACGGAGGAAACGCGGCGATTTTAACGCGAAAAAACGGAAACGGACGGGAGTAAAAAGGGAACGAAAATTGGCGCGAAACGTTTTTTCGCGTTAAAAAAGGAAAATCGACGGCGGTTCGCGTTAACCTAAGGAACGGTCGACGGCGGCGCGTCGGAAAATCCCGTTTTTTAGAATAATCGTTAAAATCGATCGGGGCGCTTGAGGAAATCGCGGAAATTTTGCCGGGTTTGCGAGTCGGGAAAGACGCGGAAAAAACGAACGGGGAGAAAACGCGACGGCGACCGGACGGCGGGCGATTTTGCGCGGCGGCGGGAAAACGCGACGGCGACCGGACGGCGGTCGATTTTGCGCGGCGGCGAGAAAACGCGTCGCAGGGCAAGACGAGCGGAAAAAGAAGGGAACGCCGACGGAAGAGCGACCGCCGTCGACGTTAAAAAGAGAAAAAAGCGCGACGCGGGGTTGCGGCGTCGCGTCGCGCTTCGTCGGACGGGCGGCTTTACGGCGTCGCTTCGGGCGGCGTCGGGGCGGTTTCCGGTTGCGCTTGCGCGACGGCGGCTTGCGAAGCGGCGGCTCGCAGTTCGGTTGCTTTCAGTCGCGTTTCCTCGAACGCTCCGCGAAACCCTTGGAACGGCGGGCCCGCGAGCGCGCCGCCGACGTCCGCCCAAGCTCGCGAACGCGCTTTTCGCGACGGACTCAACAGCGACGGCGAGTCGAGCGCTCCGGCAAACTTCGACGTCTTATAATCGAAATCGTCTTCTAACGCCGCTTCCCAAAAGAGGTTAAAGCGGCTTAAAAACGCGTCGCCGTCGAGGGCTCGCGTCGCGACGCTTACCGTCGTTTCGTCGAGAAGTTGAACGTCGCCGCGAACCGAGCCGAGAAAGAGGAAC
>JAZQAP010000644.1:0-1838 GCA_045545275.1 Thermoguttaceae bacterium
CGCGGCGAGGGCGGCGAGGGCGGCGCGGCGAGCGACGGACGAAGAGCGCAAGGAAGAGGCGAGGCGACTGACTCGGCTTGTCGAAGACGCGGCGCGGCTCGCGGAACGCTTTGCGCGGGGACGGCTCGCGGAAGACGACGCGACGAACGTCGAAGCGCGACCGGCGGAACGGCTTGCGACGAGGCGGACGGCGACGCCGTTTGTCGCGAAGGATTGGCGCGGCGAGGGCGAGGTTCCGGGAGCGCGGCAAATTTTGACGTTTAACGACGTCGAATTGCCGTTTCGCTGGTGTCCGCCCGGAACGTTTCGGATGGGAAGTCCCGCGGACGAACCGGGGCGCGACGAACGGGAAACGTTGCGTAAAACGACGTTGACGCGAGGGTTTTGGCTTTTGGAAACGCCGACGACGCAAGCGATGTGGCGCGCCGCGCTCGGCGAGAATCCAAGCGCGTTTCGGCCGGGCGGAGCGCGCGGCTCCCGAACGAGAGCGAGCGACGCCGAGAAATCGCCGGTGGAAAACGTCTCTTGGAACGACTGCGTTCGTTACGTCGCGGCGATGAACGCGAGCGGCGTCGCGCCCGACGGCTGGCGTTTCGCGTTGCCGACCGAAGCGCAATGGGAATACGCTTGCCGAGCCGGAACGCGCGGCCCGGCGAACGTTCGCGGCGCTTCCCTTGAAGAGGCGGCGTATTTTCGCGAAAATAGCGGAGGGCGACCGCGCGTCGTCGGAGAGAAAAAAGCCAACGCTTGGGGATTTTGCGATATGTTGGGCAACGTTTGGGAGCTTTGCGCGGATTGTTTCGCGCCGATCGCTCCGGAACCCGCGATCGATCCGACGGGGCCGAAAGGCGGGAGTCGAACGGCGAGAACGGCGCGCGGAGGCGGTTGGCGCAGCGGCGCCGAATACTGCCGTCCGGCGAGTCGCGTCGGCGTCGACCCGACAAGTCGAACGGAATACTGCGGGACGCGATTGGCGTTGGTTTGCGTCGCCGAATTAGCGCAAGGGGCGCCTCCCGTCGCGTCGCGTTGAGAAGGAAGCGCGCCGAGCGGAGGCGGGAAACGTCGAAACGGTATTAAACGCCGTTTCGACGTTTTTTTTCGGCGTCGTCGTTTCGCCAAAGGTATAAAGACGAGGGCGCGCGTCGGGAGGGCCGGCGGCGGACGGAATTTCGTTGACGAGCGAGGGGACGGAAGATGAGCGGCGACGCGAAAAAAAAGCGCGAAAAAGAAGCGAAAACGAAGGCGACGGCGCCGTTGAGGGAGGCGTTGAGCGGAACGGTCGAGGCGGCGGTCGAACAGGTCGAGGAGCGGGCCGGGGAGACGCTCGGCGAAGCGGTCGGCGATTGGGTCGGCGAAGCGGCGGGGGAGGCGGTCGGCGCCGCGGTCGGAGAGACGGCGGGGGAGTTGGTCGGCGCGGCGGCGGGGCCGGTCGGAGCGTTGGCGGGCGGGCTCGCCGGCTTGGCCGCCGGAAAGGCGCTCGACGCGGCGTTTCGACCGGAAAAACCGGAAGAAACGGTAAAAACGGGAGATTCGGCGGAAACGGAGCTGACGGGGCCCGCGTCGCGACGCAAAATCGCTCGTTCGGTCGCTTCGCTCGCCGTTTCGGAGGCGGACGCGCTCGGGTTCGACGTCGAAAAATTGCGAACGGCGCTCAAATTTTGGAAGGAAGCGTCGAGCGCGACCGCGGCGCTTTCCGGCGTCGGGCGTTGGGCCGTTTCGGAAGCGGAGGCCGGTTGCGAACGGTTGCGCGCGGCGTTCGCCGGCGACGAAAACGACGAGAGCGAAAAAAAGGCGAGAAGAACGGGAAATAAGGGCGAAAAAAGAGACAAAGAAGAAAA
>JAZQAP010000645.1:0-10558 GCA_045545275.1 Thermoguttaceae bacterium
GTTAAATTCGGCGCGACCGTCGGCGCCGTTAAAGTCGACCCCAAAAAAAGAAAACGCTCGCGGAGAGGAAAACTTCGCGAGCGTTTTTTGGGGCGGCAAAACCGTTAAACTTTAACGGCGCTTAGTACCGCGCGGGCGGGCGACCGACGCGAACCTCCGTCGGCGGCGCGTCGGAGTCCGGTTGGAAGTCGCCGAGTCCGTCGTCGAACGCTTGCGGCGCGGTCGTTTGCTTCGTCGTCGCGACCGGAAGTTGCGCCGCGACTTCGTCGGCGAACGCGACGCGAGCCGGTTCGGGAGCGTCGGGATAACCGGGCGTCGTCGGCGCGGTCGAGCGGGGGCCGTTTTCCGGGCCCTTGGCGTATTGTTCCGCCGCTTGTTCGGAGAGTCGGGCGGCGCGGTTCGTCATTTCCGACGCGAAGTTTTCCGTTTGCGACCGATAATCGGGACGGGCGTCGCGGAAGTTGAGCGCGTCGGCGGCGTCTTGCCCGGCGCGAAGCGTTTCGTTTTGGTCGAAGCGAGCGCGGGCGTCGAGGTCGCCGTTTTCGATCCGTTCCAAGTTTTGACGGCGACGGTCGCGATGATAAGCGGTTCGTTCGTCGAGTTGCGCGAGAAGTTCTTCGCGGCGACGCTCGCTTTTCGCTTCCGTTTTCTCCAAGAGCGACGCGGTCGATCCGGCGCGACGGTTGTTTTCGTCGTCGAGTTCCGAATAGTCGAGAACGGCGCCCGGCTCGTCGGAACGCAAGCGCGACGGCTCGACCGGAATCGATTCGCGGAGGCGCGTTTTCCCCTTGGCTTCTTCGTCGGCGCGTTTTTTCGCTCCGCGAACGGAGTAGCGTTTCTGCAGTTCCGCGATCGGGTTTTCGACGTCGTCGCCGAGCGCTTCGCGGGCCCATTCTTCGGCGGCGCTCGCTCCGTCGCTCGCGGTCGTTTCCTCTTCGTCGTCCTTAATTTCCGGCGACGTGCCGGGCGCGACGATTACGATCGGTTTCGACAAGGTCGCTTCGCCGGTTTTGCCGTCTTTGAAGATCGAAAGAATCGTGTACGTTTTCTCCGGTTGATCGTATTCGCCCAAGTCGAGCCAAATATGATACGTGTAGCCGGTTTTTTTGTCGAATTGACGATGGCTTTCGTTCAGTTCCTCCGACGTAAGAACCATTTGCGCGTCCGGTTGCGTCAGCGTGATTCCGGGTTTGTCCCCTTCGTAAACGTTGACGGTGAGGGTTCCGTCGACGAGAATGGCGCGCGAGTAGCTGTTCTTCTTGAAAAAGCGAACGACGCCGGCTTTCCCGCGACGCAGCGGCAGGGACGGATCGTCCGGTTTGAACGCGCCGTACTCGTCCGACCAAAGGTCTTCGAAGATTTCGACCTTTTCCGGTTTCGGGTCGCCGAAAAAGACGTATTTACGCGGCCCGACGCTCGAGCAACCGAGCGTCGTCGCAAGGGAAACGAGGAGCGCGCAAAGAGCGCAAAGTTGAAGGCGTCGCGGCATTTCGGCCTTTCCTAACGCGAGCGAACGACGGCCGAAGAGCGGTCGAACGGAACGCGGGGCAAACGATGCGTTGTCGGTGAATGGGAAAAAAGGGGAAAGCGACCGCTTGCGGGGGCGGACGCGTCGAACGAGTTTCGCGAACTCGAGACGGGGGGCGCTCGCGGGCGTCGCGACGAAAAATCGTCGAATTTGCCGAGAGCGACCGCCGGGCGCGGCGCGCGAAAAAAACTCGACGACGCGTCGGACGGCGCCGTCGAGCGCAAAAGTTAGGACGGGCGAGCGGAACTCGCGCCGTCCCGAGCTTGAATCAGACGCCGGTTTTTTCGGCGTTCGAGCGGATCCACGGGAAGGCGAAACCGCGCGGATTTTTCAACAACGGCGTTTTTTCCGCGTCCGGCGCGGCGCCGCGAACGCTCGTCGCCGACGCTTTCGAGCGGGTTTGCTCGGAGGCGCGACTCGACGGAGCGCGTTTTGCGTCGGCGTCGTTTTTCGTCGTCGACGTTTTGCGAGCGGTCGACGATTTCGCGTCGGTCGCTTTCGCGGTCGAGCGTTTCGCTTCCGCTTCGGCTTGGGCGACTTTCGCCGCGGTCGAGCGTTTTTCGGCGGAGGCGGAGCGGACGGCGGCGTCGCGTCGCGGCGAACGTTCGGCCAAATCGTCGTCGTCCATTAGGATGAACGTCGGTTCGTCGTCGTTTTCCGTTTCGACGGCGGGAATCGCGGGGCGTCGCGACTCGGCGGCGGAGGTTCGCGAGGGATTTACGCGGGCGCCGGGCGTCGTTTTCGCCGTCGAGTTTCTCGCCGCGGACGTTCGTTTCGTCGTCGGCGTCGGAAGCGTCGTTTGCGGACGTTTCTTATAATCGCGACTCGGATCGTATTCCGGAATATCTTGCAGCTCGTTCATTTGATCCGGGTGAAGGAGATCGTTGACGATGTTGCGCGTCTTCTTCGTTTCGCGGCCTTGGTTGGTCGCGGCGTCGTAAAGGCCCATATCGCCGTTGATTTCCATCGCTTCGGAAAGGTTGACGTTCGTTTTGCCCATTTCGACGCGAACGATTTCCTCGAAATCTTCCGCCGTGCGCAAGATGCGCGGCGTCATCACGATGAGGAGTTCTTTGCGTTGTTCGCGCTCTTGGTCGTAACGGAAGAGCCAACCGAGCCCCGGAATATCCGACAGATACGGAACGCCGCGGCTGATTTTTTCCTTCGTCGAGGTCAACAAACCGCCGAGCATCACCGTTTCGCCGTTGCGGGCGCTGATCGCCGTCATCGCTTGGATCGTGTCGATCGATTGCGATTTGATGACTTCGCCGTCTTGCGAGTAAATCGGAACCGCGTCGGCGTCGTTCCCGAGGGACGATTTTTCGGCGCCGATTTCCATCACGACGCGACCGTCTTTCGTAACGCGCGGCGTCACGAGGAGGATCAGCCCGACCGGCGTGTCGGTCGTGTTCATTTGAACGCCGTAGTTGGTCGTCGTCGTGCCGTTGATGCGCGGGACGCGTTGCCCGACGAGGATGAACGCCTGTTGGTTGTCCATCGCCGTAATTTGCGGACGGCTAAGGATTTGCAGACGGTTCTTCTCGCGGAGCGCGCGAAGCGTTACGTCGACCGAGCGGCTGCTGGCCGAGAGAACGAACCCGCCGTAACCGAGGGCCGAACTCGACGCGCCCATCCCGAAGTTGTTCAACACTTGCCCGGCGATGTTCGTCGCGGGAACGCCGGAGTTCATATTCGTTCCGGGGCCGCCGCTTCCGACGATGTCGAAACCGGGCGTTCCGGTCGCGCCGCCGGTTCCGGCGTTCGTGATGAGGCTGCGGTCGAAGGACGACGCGTCTTGCAATCCGGCTTCGATCCCGAATTCCTCTTGGTCGGTGAGGGTAACTTCGGCGATCAAGACCTGAATAACGACTTGCGGCGGGTCGGCGTCGAACGTTTTAATCATTTCGAGGATTTTCTCGATATGTTCCGGCGACGCGCTGACGATGATCGAGTTCGAGATCGATTCCGGAATGACGATGACCTGCGATTCGTAAAGTTGGTACGTCGTCAAGACTTCCGAAAGCGTTTCGAGCTGTTGCTTTTGCGCGAGGTAGTCGTCGATCGCCGTCGCGACGACGTCGGCGCGAATGTTGCGCAGTTGGACGACTTCTTCGACCCGTTCGGTCGCGTCTTGCACGTCGAGCGCGACGATGAGCGCGTCGACGATCGCGAGTTCGCGCGGCGCGGCGGCGGCGATGATGACGTTCGTGCGCGTGTCGATGGCGAAACGAACCGGAACGAACGTTTCTTCCCCTTCGGCTTGCGGAAGCGTCGGCGTCGCGAGGGCGTCGTCGCTCGTCGCGAGGAGCGATTGGAGCGTTTGCATAATCGACGAAGCGTCGCCGTGGCGCACTTGGAAGAAGCGAATTTCCGCTTTTTTCGGCGCGACGTCGAGGACTTCGATGAGTTTTTCCATAAACTCCATACAGTCGGCCGGCGCGTTGACGATCAACTGATTGTGGTAAACGTCGGCGCTGACTTCGACGTCCATCATGACGCCGGATTGGATCAAGCGTTGACCGCTTTCGTCGACGGAGAGGAGTTCGAGGACGGGGAACTTCGCCGCGTCGGTTTCGAGCGTCCCTTGTTTCGCCGGGAGGATCGCGTTTTGAATCGTCGTCAAAATATCTTCCGCGAGGGAGTTTTTGAGCGGGAAAACGCGCGTCGTCAGTTTCGTCGCCGTCGTGTTGACGTCGAGTTCGACGAGGAGTTTTTCGATTTCAAGCCAATCGTTCGGCGACGCTTGGACGACGAGCGAGTTGGTGCGAACGTCGGTGAAGACGAGGATGCGCGGCGCGAACCCGCCGGTTCCGTCGACGAGCGGCGTCGGGAACGCGTCGGTAAGGAGCGCGGCGATTTCCGTCGCGGACGCGTATTTCAAACGGACGACGCGCAGCGTTCCGGCGCCTTCGGCGATCGGTTTGTCGAACACTTCGATCAAATTCTTCATATCGTCGAAGGCTTGCCCCCAGCCGACGACGAGAATCGCGTTCGGATTTTGCAGCGCGTAGAACATGACGCGACCTTGTTTCGTCGCGAACATTTCCGCGTAAAGTTTCGTCAAGACGCCGTGCAACATCGCGCCGTCGACGTGTTTCATCATGTAGACTTCGATCGTCGGGTCGGCGATTTTCGCGAGTTCTTCGATTTGCTCGATCATTTGGCGAATGCGTTCGAATTCCGCGTCGGTCGCGTTGTCGACGATAACGACGTCGAGTTCCGGCAGGACGATCGGAACGAAGTCTTGAACGACGCCGACGCCGGGGCGACCGTTTTCGTCCGTCGAGGCGAAGTCGCCGAAGCCGCCGAGCGGAGCGTCCGTCGCGCCGAGCGCGCCTAAACCGCCGTCGCCCTCTTGATAGGCGACTTGACGAATCGCGTTCGGAACGTTCGAAGCGAGCGCGCTTTCGAGCGACGGAATCGCCGGCGCGACGTTCGTGAAATACGGCGCGAAGCGTTCGAACGGCGTCGCGGCGTTCGACGAGGACAAGCGGCGAACGGCGTCCGTTTGCGCGAGGTCGCGACCGAAGTCGCCGACGCCGCGGTGGAAACCGAGGGGCGCGACCGGAGCCGGCGTCGCTCCGCTTTCGAAGATTTGGCGGATTTTGTTCGAATCGCCGTAACGAATCGGGATGAACCGGCGAACGATGCCGGCGGCCGGAGGCGGCTGATCCATCGCGCGGAGCAGAACGAGCATTTGCGAGCAGAGCGCGGCGTCGCCGTCGAGCGAGATCGCGTTCCGTTCGCCGTCGAAGTCGACGTCGCAGGAGCGCGCTTCCGATTCGGCGGACGTTTGACGTTTAACGAACCGGTAGGTCGCGACTTGCGGCGCGTCGGTCGCGGCGGCGTCGAGCTTTTGGAAGCGTTCGCCGAAGAGGCGAATCAGCGCGTCTTGAAGCTCGGTCGCTTTGCGGTATTGCGGCGCGTAAACGTCGGCGGCGGCGCCGGAAACGGCGGGCGCGGCGAAACTCGGCGCCGGGGTCGAACCGCCGAACGCTTGACGAGCGACGCGAACGCCGGTCGGCTCGGTCGAATCGACGCCGTCGATCGGGCGCAAAACGCCGGTCGCGACGCGCGGATCCGGTTGATTCGGCGCGAGCGTCGTCGGATAAATGTCGAGCGACGCGAAGTATTTTTGGACGGCGCGTTGGAGTTTGCGGTTCGTGTGAACGACGATCGTGCCGAGTTGGCGGTCGACGCTGAACGCGATTTCCGAAATCGACGAAAATTCGCGGCGAGCGAGTTCTTCGATTTTGTCGACTTGCGTCGGAAGGCAGCGATACGAAACGATTTCGAGCGCGGAATCTTCGCGAGAAGCGTCGACCGGCGCTTTCGCGGAGCCCGGGAGGGGCGGCGCGAGCGTCGGAGCGTTTGCGTCGGCGACTTCGGAACCGAAAACGATCGCTTCGCTCGGCGTCGGCAAGATCGCGGCGTCGGCGTCGTAAGCGACGCGAACGAAATCGTTGCGTTCCGGATCGTAGTACGTCTCGTTCGAAGCGCGGCGCTCGCGACCTTCGTAGGCGGAAGTCGGAGCGACGCGGCGCGGCGCGTCTTCGCGTTCGACGAAACCGGCGGTCGCGACGAGTTGGAACTGGTTGGCGACGCTCGCTTCGTAATCGTCTCGGTTGAATTGCGTCAATAGTTCGTCGACGACGTTCAGCGCGGCTTCCGGCCCGTAAACGGTCAGCGAGTTCGACTTTTCGTCGTAACGCCAAAACGTTTCTTGTCGCAACGAGTCGGGAAGGAGACGGCTAAAGTAGCCGCCGAGAAGCGCGGCGTCGGCTTGATCCGGCGCCGCGAACGTCTTTTGAACGCAACGCCCGTTTTTCGTCGGGAGATTCGAGCGGTCGAGCGCGGACGCCGACGGCGTTTTCGACGTTTTCGCGGCGCTTGCGTAAGCGGAGCGTTGGGTCGAAGCGGGTTTCGAATCGGACGAAGAAGGGCGATTTTGCGCTCGAAGGTCGGCGTTCGAGAGCGCGAGGAGACCGCCGAGCGCGACCGCGAACGCCGTCGCGCGCCAAACGGCGAACGTTCGACGAGCCGAGCGTTCGTTCGCGGCGCGACGAGGCCGTCGGTCTCGCCGGAAAAACTTTCGCATTTGTTGCTGTTTTAACATAACCGTAACTCTTGTTTCTGGCGTCGCGGGCGTTTCGACCGTCGAGCGGCGGCGAAACGTTAGCGGCGCTTTGCAAACAAACTATCGACGCGTAAAAAGCGACGCCGCGAACGGATTCCGGCGAGCGGAAAAGCGTCGCGGGCGAGTCGGGGCCCGACGGGGGCAGGCGCTCTCGTCGCGAAAAACGGAGCGACGGTCGAGCGGACTCGCGGCGCGTCGACGGAAAAGTCGACGGCGGTCGGTTTTTAGGGGCGTCGATAGAACGTCCTAAAATTCTATGCGCGCCAATAGTAAACGAAAAAAGGAAAGCGTTCAAGAGCATTTTTTAACGTCGGCGGTAAATTTTGACGTTTTTTTCGATTTTTAGCGCGACGCGGCGAACGAGCGGCGAGAAAAAAAACGGTTGCGAACCGAGCGAGAGAACGCGCCGCTTATGAACGCGTTAAAATGGGAAAGACGGCGAAAATGGGGCGACGGCGCGACGCGAGCGGGAAAACGTCGCGCCGCGCCGAGTTCGGGCGGGAAACGTCAACGTCCGCGACCGACCGCGACGAGCGAAAGTTCCGGGTCGACGAGGGGCAAGTCGACTTCGCCGACGCCGGAGAGGAACGAGATCGTCGCGACGCGGTCGAAGGACGGGCCGGAGAGCGCCTTCACGACGCCGACGCCGAAGCGGCGGTGCCGAACGAAGGAGTTGACGGCGACCCGTTTGAGGGCGTTCGCGTCCCGTTTGGCGTCGGGGGAAGCGTCGTCGGAGCGGAGCGCGGCGCCGGTCGAGACGGCGGACGGCGCGACCGGCTTGGGCGTTTTTTTCGGTTTCGGCGCGGGCGCTTCGAACGGAACGTCGTCGAAATCGGCGGCGTCGGACGGCGTCGGAACGAACGGACGGCGCTTCGAACCGCGCGTCGCGATCGGGCGCGGAACGCCGTCGTCGTCGACGCGAATCTCCGTTTCGCCGTCGTAATCGCCGATTTTGCCGACCGGCGGCTCGTCGGCGTCGAACGGCGCGTCGGAAAAGTCGGCGGGATCGTCGAAGTCGAGCGCGGACGAGTCGAATTCAAGGTCGTTTTCCGGCTCTTCCTGCGAAAAATCGTCGACCGGCTCCGCGTCGACGCAATCGTCGAAGTCGGCGTCGGCGAAATCGGCGCGACCTCGACCCCGGCGTCGGCGGGTCGCGTCGTCGAAATCGTCGACGAACCCGTCGTCGAAGCGGTTTGAAAAGCCGCGCGGATAACCGGCGCCGCGTCGGCGTCCGGCGTTGCGCGGGGCGCGTCCGTCGACGCGGAAAACCTCCTCTTCCGGCTCGCGGTCGACGCCCTCTTCCCAAAGCGCTTGGCGTTGCGAGCGACCGTCTTGACGCGGGAACATCTTCGGAACGGCGATTTTCGCGTCCGGGTTCTCGGCGGCGGCGTTTTCGAGCGATTGGCGCCAATCTTCGACCGACTCGAACGAGTCGACGCCGTCTTTCGGGAACTCGAAAAGGAAACGGCTGACCATCGCCGGGGAAAAACTCCCGCGGAACTCGCGAAAACGCGTCCGCGAGAGGCGCAGCTCCTCTTCGGCGCGCGTCAACCCGACGAACAAAAGGCGACGCTCCTCTTCGAGCTGGCGTTTGTCGTGCAGCGACCGCTCGTGCGGAAGGACGCCGTCCTCGACCGCGACGAGATAAACGACCGGAAATTCGAGCCCCTTGGCCGCGTGAAGCGTCATTAACGAAACGCGGTCGTCGTTTTCGTCCCAAGAATCGACGTCGTTGACGAGCGCGATCTGTTCGAGGAAGCGGCCGAGCTTGTCGTTCGAACGCGGCTTCTCCGGGAAGAGCGGAACCGGGAGGTCTTCCTCTTTTTCGTTGCGGCAGTCGGCGTCGAACTCGCGGACTTCCGAGAGGAGTTCCTGAACGTTCGCGAGACGCTGGGCGTCCTCTTCCGTTTTCGCCGCGTCGCGGAGATATTCGACGTATTTGGTGTCGATTAAAATTTGCGACAAAACGGATTCGAGGTCGTCCCCGGCGGCGAGAGACGCGCTTGCTTTTTCGACGAGCGAAACGAACGAGGCGATCGCCTTTTGCGCTTTCGTCGAGACGCCGGCGACGCGACCGATCGCGCGGGCCGCTTCGAAGAGCGTCGCGTTGTTTTCGGCGGCGAAATTTTCGAGTCGATTCAGCGTAACGCGACCGACGCCGCGCGCCGGGAGATTAATGACGCGGCGGAACGAAACGACGTCGTTCGGGTTGTGAATCAACTGCAGGTAAGCGCAAAGGTCTTTCACTTCCTTGCGGTTGAAGAATTCGAGTCCGCGAACGAGCTGGAACGGGACGCCGTACCGCTTCAAGGCGTATTCGAGGTTCCGCGAGAGCGCGTTCATTCGGTAAAAAACGGCGTAGTCGCGGGGGCGGCGCTTGCCGGACGCGACCTCGGCGGCGATTTCCGCGGCGATCGCCTCCGCCTCTTCCTGTTGGTCGAGACATTGCAAAACGCGGGGCGCGACGCCTTCGTCGCGCTCGGTGTAAAGGTCTTTGTCCTTGCGGAAAAGGTTGTGCTTGATGAGCGCGTCGGCGACCCGGAGAACGCTCTTGTCGCTGCGGTAATTTTGCTCGAGGCGAACGACTTTCGCGTCTTCAAAATCTTGCTCGAAATTCAAAATGTTTTGAATGTTCGCGCCGCGCCAACCGTAAATCGACTGGTCGGGGTCGCCGGTAACGGCAAGGTTCGGGTAGTCGATCGAAAGCGCTCGGGCGATCGCGTACTGAACGACGTTCGTGTCTTGGTACTCGTCGACGAGAATGTACTTAAAGCGGCGGTCGAGATGAGCGCGAATCTCCTCGTTTTCCTTCAACAGAACCGCGACGTGAAAGAGGAGGTCGTCGAAGTCG
The DNA here is from genome assembly GCA_045545275.1 of Thermoguttaceae bacterium. Lineage (GTDB taxonomy): Bacteria > Planctomycetota > Planctomycetia > Pirellulales > Thermoguttaceae > RUG369. The sequence continues at coordinate 9,517 of JAZQAP010000645.1, forward strand.
ACCGCGTTCGCTCGGCGGAGCGCGTCTTGGTAAGCGGGGTAAACTTCCTCGACGATCTTGCCGAGGAGGCTTCCTTCCTTCGCGCAGTACTCCGACGCGGCGACGAGCGAGTTTTTCGCCCAACCGATCGCGGAGGCGATTTTCGGCAGGTCGACGCCGTTCGGGAGGTCGCGCTTGCCGACGACTTCTTCGAGGAGCTTCTTGCTTTGGTCGACGTCGTAAATGACGTAATTCTCTTGGAGCCCGACTTGCGGCGCGTAATAGCGGAGCAAATAGGCGCAGAAGCGGTGAAAGGTGCCGATCCAAACCCGCGAGCCCGGCGAGAGCGTTTGGAGACGCGTTTTCATCTCGTCGGCGGCTTTGTTGGTGAACGTGAGGGCGGCGATTTGCGAGTCGCGGACGCCGTTTTCCATCAGCCAAGCGATTCGGTGCGTAACGACGCGCGTCTTGCCGCTTCCGGGCCCGGCCAAAACGAGGAGCGGGCCGTCTTTATGCGTCGTCGCTTCGCGTTGAGCGTCGTTGAGACCGATTAGAAGACGGTCTGCGTTCGAGGCGGCGGACGGGCGTTCGGCGAAAGGCGTCGAGTCGGACATATCGGGCGGCGGGCGGAAAAAACGGAGGAAAACGGCGAACGGGGTAAAATAGGCGAAATGAAAAAGACGGCGAAACGGTCGCGTCGACCGCGTTCGTCGGCGATTCTTTCATTAATATATAATAGTCGTTCGCGGAAATTTTTCAAGGACGGCGCCGACGCGATTTTTCGAGTCGGCGCGATTTGGGGGGTGGGGCGGGCGGGGGAAAACGCGACGTTTGGCGAAGGGGGGCGGGCGGCGGCGTTTGGGCGTTATTTCGGCGTTTCGGACGGGTCGAGCGTTTCGTCGAGGAAGGCGAACGCGCTAAAAGCGATCGAGCGACCGTCGGTCGTTTCGACGACGAACCGCGTTCGGAACGAATCGGCGTTCGGCGGAAGGCGCGTCGGATCGAAAACGACCGGAACGACGAGAACGAACGGCGCGGCGGACTCGGCGGCGTCGGGGACGGG
>JAZQAP010000646.1:0-1674 GCA_045545275.1 Thermoguttaceae bacterium
AGTCTGTTTCAAAATTTAGTTTTCGCACACTTTCCCTCGTCGCTTTTCTACGTCGCGCTTAGCGACGGCGAAACCTCGCGGGACGTCGAACCCACCTTAGGAAAGGCCAAAATAATGAGCTTTGACTTGACTCAATACGGCATTACCGTCTCCAAAGTTTTCCGCAACGCCTCCCCGGCCCAACTCTACGAAGACGCCCTCACCTACGAAAAAGCGGCGATCAGCTCGGCGGGCGCTTTGATGAACCTCTCCGGCAAGAAAACGGGCCGCTCCCCCAAGGACAAGCGCGTCGTTCGCAACCCGGAAAGCGAAAACGACATTTGGTGGGGTTCCGTCAACATTGAAATGCCGGACGCCGCGTTCCTGCAAAACCGCAGCCGCGCTATCGACTACCTGAACACCCGCGACCACCTCTACGTCGTCGACGCGTTCGGCGGTTGGGACAAAGAAAACCGCATTAAGGTTCGCATCATTTGCGCTCGCGCCTACCACGCGCTCTTCATGCACAACATGCTCATCCGTCCGACCGAAGAAGAACTCGCCAACTTCGGCGAACCGGACTTCGTCGTCTTCAACGCCGGTCAATTCAAAGCCGACCCGACGACCGAATCCCTCACGACCCCGACGAGCGTCGACCTTTCGTTCGAACGTCGCGAATTCGTCATTCTCGGCACCGAATACGCCGGCGAAATGAAGAAGGGCGTCTTCACGATCATGAACTACCTCATGCCGAAAAAAGGCTTCCTCTCGATGCACTGCTCGGCGAACGAAGGTAAAGACGGCGACGTCTGCTTGTTCTTCGGTCTCTCCGGCACGGGCAAAACGACCCTTTCGACCGAACCGAACCGCAAGCTCATCGGCGACGACGAACACTATTGGACGAACGAAGGCGTCGTCAACATCGAAGGCGGTTGCTACGCGAAATGCATCAACCTGAAAGCCGAAAGCGAACCGGAAATCTACAACGCCATTAAATTCGGCACGGTTCTCGAAAACGTCGTTTACGACGAAAAAACGCACGAAGTCGACTTCGCGTCCGACGCCATCACGGAAAACACCCGCGCGTCGTACCCGATCAACTACATCGAAAACATCAAAGAACCCTGCCAAGGCGGCCATCCGAAGAACATCGTCTTCCTCACCTGCGACGCCTTCGGCGTTCTCCCGCCGGTCAGCCGCCTGACCCCGGAACAAGCCGGTTACTACTTCATCAGCGGTTACACCGCTAAAGTCGCCGGTACCGAAGTCGGCGTTACCGAACCGCAACCGACCTTCTCCGCCTGCTTCGGCGAAGCCTTCCTCGTTTGGCACCCGATGAAATACGCCGAACTCCTCGCCGAAAATATGAAGAAATACGGCTCCAAAGTTTGGCTCGTCAACACCGGTTGGGCCGGCGGTTCGGCCGCGAGCGGCGCGAAACGTATGTCGATCAAATTCACCCGCGCTATCGTCGACGCGATCCACAGCGGCGAACTCGAAAAAGCCGAATTCGTTACCGACGAAATCTTCGGTTTGGCCGTTCCGACGACCTGCCCGAACGTCCCGAGCGAAGTCCTCGTTCCGGAAAGCAGCTGGGCCGCCAAAGCCGCTTACAAAGAAACCCCGACCAACCTCGCCGCGGCGTTCCACAAGAACTTTGCGAAGTTCGCCGACCAAGGGACCCCGGAAGTTTGC
>JAZQAP010000647.1:0-1561 GCA_045545275.1 Thermoguttaceae bacterium
GCCGCGTTCATCTCTTCCTCGCTTTCCGCCGCGTCAAACGCAAGATTCCCCAACGCGACCATCGCGTCCGATTCCCCCAATTCGGCGGCGCGACGATAATACGCTTCCGCCTCTTCAAGGTCAACCTTTCCGGCGACGCCCAGTCGGTATATGTCGCCCAACGTATAAATCGCCGCGCCGTGCCCTTGCTCTCCGGCTTTACGCAACCAAACGATCGCTTCGACGTTATCTTGCTTAACGCCGCGCCCGTAAACGTAACACGTCGCCAAAGAATACATCCCTTCCGCGTCCCCTAATTCGGCGGCGCGACGAAAAGCCTTCGCCGCTTCGTCGTAGTTTTGCTCCGTTCCTTTGCCGTTGAAATAGCAAGTTCCCAACGAAACGAGCCCGTTGCGATCGTTCAAGTCGGCGGATTTTTTAAACCAGCGGAACGCTTCGACGTAATTTTGCTTGACGCCCAAGCCGCGATAATAGCAATTTCCGACTTCGGCCATCCCATGCGAATCGTTGCGCCTGGCGGCTTCGCAATACCATTCGAACCCTTCGGCGTCGTTTTGCGCGTCGTCGTCGGCAAAACAACAATCGCCCAAAAGCCGCGTCGCCGGAGCATAATTTTTTTCCGCCGCTTTCCGGAACCAAACCGCCGCTTCCGCGTAACTTTGATCGACGCCGCGACCGTAATAATAGCAACACCCCAACCCAAATTGCCCCGGCGTCATATTGAGTTCGGCGCTTTGACGATACCAGCGCGCCGCCTCGTCGTAATCGACTTCGACCGCGACGCCGTGATAATAAGCGTCGCCCAAACGTTGCATACCGTCCGCCGCGCCGGCCGACGCGGCGCGTTTCCATAAGTCGAACGCCGCTTTTTCGTATCGCTCGGCTCGCTTTTCGTCTTTCGGCGTTCCCCAACCTTCGCGATAACACGTCGCAAGGTCGCTCAACGCGTTGGAATAGTTTTGTTCGGCGGCCGCTTCCAACAGTTTCAACGCGCCGATTTCGTCGCGCTCGCAACCTTCGCCGTCCAAAGAACACAACGCCAAATTGCGCTTCGCCGACGGGTTCCCCCAATCGGCGGAGCGTTGAAACAAGCGAACCGCCTCCGCCGAATCTTGTTCGCATCCCAACCCTTTTTGGCGACAGTACCCCAACATTTCGACCGCTTCCGGGTAATTTTGCGCGGCCGCCGCTTCGAACGCGCGAAACGCTTCGTCGTAATTTTGTTCGACGTCCCATCCCAACATATAACAATCGCCCAGCCCTTTTAACGCCGCGGCGTGATTTTGGTCGCGCGCCTCTTGCAAAAGCCGAACGGCTTCGGCGTAATCGACGGCGACGCCCCAACCGTTCATCCAGCACGTCGCTAGATTCGCTTTTCCAAGCGCGCAGTTTAAGTCGGACGCTTTGCGGAAAAATTCGAACGCTTTGCGAAAATCGATCTCGACGCCGTCGCCGCACGCGTACATTTCGCCGCAATAATCCAACGCCAACGCGTCCCCTTCGTCGGCGCGTTTTTTCAATTCGTCCGCCGCCGCTTTGTACAGCGCTTCCAAGTCGGATC
>JAZQAP010000648.1:0-16613 GCA_045545275.1 Thermoguttaceae bacterium
CGTCGAGAGCGCGTAATCGAGCGCCGCGACGAGTTGCTCGACCGTCAAATTCGGCAGTTCCGCTTCAAACGTCGCGATTCCGTCGCGTCCGGCGTCGAGTCCGACTTCGGAAAGAACGCGTTCGGCGGTCGCGACGACGGCTTTCGAAGTCGCGAGCGTCGACGGCGCGGCGCCGTTTTCCGCGTCGGGCGCCGTTTCGCAAGCGGCTTGCGCCCAAAACGCGGCGGCGCCCCGATACGCGACGTCGAGCGGTTTCGTTTCGCGAACCGGCGCGGCGGTCGCTTCGTCCCAACGCCAAACGGTCGTTTCGCCGTCGAGAACGATCGGGAAAAGCGACGTTCGCTTCCAATATCCGTCGGCTTGTTCGTCGGCGAGGCGCGCGACGTCGGCTCGCGTCGGAACGCTTCCCCAATGCGCCGTCAACGCCGTTTCGAACGCGGCGGCGACGTCGGCGTCGGCGATTCCGCGCCAATACCGAACGGCCAATTCGCCGGCGATCCGTTTGTCGGCGATTTCGCCCAACGCGTCGACGACCGGCGCGAGGGTCGTTTCGTCGGCGTCGCGAAGCGCGGCCAAGAGCGCGTCGACCGCTTCGCCCTTAAAGAACGTCAAAAACGACTTCGCGACGGCGCGTTGTTCGTCGGAGCCGGCGACCAAATCTTTCGTCAAGAGGACGATCGCGGCGTTCCCGCCCTTGCGAACGTCGAGCGTCGCGGCGGCGCGTTCGTCCGGGGTTCCGCGATTCATTCGCGCCAAGGCGTCGCGCAGGGTCGCCTCGTCTTCCCAGTGTCGGCGCGCGATTTCGGAAACCCGTTCGACCGCTTGCGTTCCGATCTCGCCGATCGCCGGATTCGCGACGAAGTACGACAGCCGTCCGTCGCCGAGCGAATCGACGGCGGCGGCGGATTCGGCGGGCGTTCCCTCCGGCGCGTCGAGCGATTTTTGCGTCAACATCTTCGCGAACTCGACCCGTCCGACCCGCGCGACGCGAATCGCCGCGACGAGCCATTCGGCGGCGTTTTGCGGATTTTGCCCGAGAATCGCGGCTTCGGCGGGCGTCAGCGTCGCGAAAAAGTCTTGCTCGGTCTTTTCGACGTCCGGAACGTCTTCCGGGCGGAGATATTTCGTCTTTTTCCCGGCGGCCAAGTCGAGCGCGGTCGACGCGGCGCTCGTCGGCGTTTCCGGCGACGTCGGAGCGTTCAGCTCGTCTTCGGTCGGCGCGAAGGGCCCGGTCGACGGCGCGGCGCCGAACGGATCGGCGGGATCGGTCGCGTCTTCTTCGCCGTCGCTCGAAGCGCCGAACGGGTCGGTCGCGTCGGCGTCCTCTTCTTCGTCGTCCAAAACGACTTCCTCGTCCGGATCGGTTCCGAACGGGTCGGCGTCGTCCCCGACTTCTTCGCTCGCGTCTTCGCCGAACGGATCGGCCTCGTCGTCGCCAAACGGGTCGTCTTGGGCGGCGGCCGACGACGAAAGGGCGCCGAGGTTCGCGCCGTCGTTCAAGGACGCGACGCTCCAAGCGCAAACGACGCCTAGAGCGCAAGTCGCGGGATAAGTAACGAACAGTTGACGCCAATTTCGCATAATATCGTTTCCAAAAATCAGTTTAAAAAGTCTTTTATCGAACGCGGCGGACGAGCGAACGCCGCGTTCCCGTTCCGCCGAGCCGAACGACGCGCATTCCGGGTCTTCCGCCGACGTTTGCGAAAGTCGACGGAAAATCCTATTTTCCCGCAAGTCGCCTCCCGACTCCCGACGACGGCGCGTTCCAACGGCGACGTTTCCCGAAAAGTCGCGGAAGATTCCGATCTCCGGATTTTAACGCCCGACGAGACGCCGCGACGACGTTTCCGGAAATACTGCGGAAGATTCCGATTCTCCGGATTTTAACGCCCGAGGGGCGGCGCGTTTTCCAAAGCTCGGCCTCCCCCGTTCCCGAACGCCGCTCGACGACGGCGTTTTCGGAGAAGTTTGCGGAAAACGCCGATTCTCCGGAATTTGCCGTCCGACGGCGGCGCGGCGCGGAAAAAACGTCCGCTAATTTCTCGACTCTATTATAAGTCTCCGCCGCCGTCTCTTCCATATCGGCGAACGTCGAAAAAGAATTTTTTTCATTTTTCTTGGTCGTTGCAGACGGCGAAACCGCTACTTTCCGCTCAAGCCGCGCGACGCAAAGAACCGCCGTTCGCCCAACAAACGCTCGGCGTCCGATAATGTCGACGCAAAATCGTTAGAAACGCGCCAAGCCGCCCGTTCCCCAAGCGCGCTCCAAAGAAATCGCTTCAAGCAAATCTCTCGATATTCAGCGAAGTCAAGAAATGTTAACCGCGTTTATTTTAAAAGCGCCGCGCGTCGGTCGACAAGTCGACGTTAAGCCCGCCTAAAATTCGCAAACGCCGTTCCAAAAGCGCTTCCGTCCCGAAACTTTGACCGCCGTCGCCGCGAAAATCGCGCCCTTTAACCGTTGGGCCTAAGAGTCAACGCGAAACGGAATCCGTACCCGGCGCGGCGCGCGTCCGGATAGTTGTCGTTGCGACACGCCGACCGACAGCGAACGGCGCTCGTTCCCCAGTAACCGCCGCGCAACACTCGGGACGAACCGGTATTAGGCCCCGCCGGGTCGGTCGCGTCGCCGTCGGGATAAGTCGACGCGTACCAGTCCGCCGTCCATTCCCAAACGTTGCCGTGCATATCGTAAAGCCCCCAGGCGTTCGCGTTTTTCCCTCGAACCTTGCGCGTTTTCTTCTCGCTGTTTCCGCGATACCAACCGAGCCAATCTAAAGGCCGATCTAAGTTGTAAGGGCCGGTCGTTCCCGCGCGGCAAGCGTATTCCCATTCGGCTTCGGTCGGCAGCCGAAACGCAAAATTCTCGGGCGCGATTTCCAGAGCGTTCAAGGCTTCCAAATAATCTTGGCAGTCGGCCCAGGAAACCGTTTCGACGGGAAAGTCGTCGCCGAGCCGAAAAAAGCTCGGATTTTTTCCCGTTACCGCCTTGTATTCGCCCTGCGTTACCGGGGTCACCAGAAGCCAAAATCCGCGCGACAGCGTTACTTTCCGCAGCGTTTCGACGTCGCGCCGTCCCGCTTCGCTCGCCGGACTCCCCATCGTAAACTCGCCGGCCGGACAATAACGAAAAGCGAACTCAACCCCTTCGATTTCAAACGTTAGACGCGTTCCCGCTTGCGGCGTTTCCTTCCAAGCCTCCGGAAGCGGCGACGGCTCGACTCGCAATCTCCGCGCTTTTTTACCGCCCGGAAAGAATTTCGCGACGAGTTTCGACCGACATTTTTGGACAAGTTGCGCGCCGTTCAACCCAATCGACAACAGAGATGCGATTATTCGGAGCGCCTCGGTTTGCCACATCGCTTTAGATTTCTCCTAAAAGTAGGTTTCGACGCCCGGCGCGGCGCGTTCCGAACGCTAAAAGACAAGGCGCTCGCGCCGCGACGGAAACGGAGAAACGGACGAACGCCGACGCTCGCCCCAAGTTCCCGGAAAACGCCGATTCGCCGGGAGTTAACGCCCGACGCGTTCTTCAACGCCGACGCTTTCCGAAGGGTTTGCGGAAAACGCCGATTTGCCGCCCGACGCGACGCGGAAAACAACCGCTAATTCCTCGAGATTATTATAAGCCTTCGCCGCCGCTCTTCCATCCCGGCGAACGTCGAAAAAGCCGTTTTTTTCTTTTTTCTCGGTCGTCGCGGACGGCGAAACCGTTACCTTCCGCCCAAACCGCGCGACGCAAAGCGTCGAAACCGCCGCAAAATCGTTGAACGGTAGCGGCGACGCCGTTGACCTCCCCGCCCAAGATTTCGCCGACGAGGTCGAAACCGCCCCCAGCGAAACGCTTACCTTGCAAGGACGCGGAGCGTCCTAGACTACTAGAGCTCGCGACCTAAAACGAGACGGAATCCGTTGAGATCGCGCCGGCGCGTCGGGCCGTCGTAAGCCCGGCCGGCCGACCGGCAGTTCCCGGCGTAGTCGTTCCAGCTACCGCCGCGCAAAACCCGGCGCGAGCCCTCCGTTGTTACGTTTATCGGGTTTTGCACGTTATCCAGCGTATTGTACGACGCGAAAACGTCCTCGCACCACTCCCAAACGTTCCCGTGCATGTCGTACAAACCCCAAGGATTCGGGGCGTAACTACCGACCTCCGTCGTGCGCGCCAAATACTTGCCCTTCGTCGACGTCCCGCAAGGATAATTACCTTCGCAGTTCGCCTTGTCCCCGTTCAACGAATCGTCCCAGAAATACGCCGTCGTCGTACCGGCGCGACAAGCGTATTCCCACTCCGCCTCGGTTGGGAGTCGGAGCTTGAAACCTTCCGGCAACCGCGCCGCGGCGTTCAACTTATCGATAAACTCTTGACATTCGGTCCAACTTACACGCTCCACCGGGAAGTTCGACGTGTCAAGGCCGCTTACTTTGCTCGAACCGCCGCCCGACGAACAGAACCAACTCGGATTCTCGCCCATCACGGCTTGCCACATCGCTTGAGTTACCTCCGTTTCGAACGTCCAGAAGCCGTTCGTCAACTCCACCCGGTGTTGCGTTTCATCGTCGTCGCGACCGCTTTCGCCCGTCGGACTCCCCATCTGGAACGTCCCCGGCGGGCAGTAATGGAAGCGGTAGTCGATTCCATTAATCTTAAGCGTTTTCAGCGTCCCCGCTTTCGGGTTCGAGTCCCACGCGACTTCGCCCGACCCCGTCGAAGTTCGCCCCGACGTCGCACCGCCGCTTTGCGCTTGCCCTTGCTCTTGCGTCGGTTTCGGCGTTTGCAGTTCTTTCAGCTTCGCTTCGAAAAGCGCGAGCGCGTTGCGGTTCGACGCGGAGTCGACCAGTTTCAGCGACTCCTTCATCAGGTCGATCGCTTTCTTCACGTTCGCTTCGCCCCCTTTGTTAAACGCCGTCCACGCGTCGTTCGCCGCGTTTTCCGCTTTTTTCGCGACGTCCGCCGTCTCCGTTTTCACGAGAGCGTCGATTCGCGCCGACTCGCTCAAATAGAGCGCGCGCCGCCCGCTCCGCTCGTCCGCGTTCGCCGTTTTTTCCAGCGCCGCCGCGATCGTCGTTTGCGCTTTCGTCAACTCCCGACGCTTGCGCAAGTTGCACGCTTCGAAATAGAGCGCGTCCGCTTCCTCCCACGTCGCCCAGGGCAAGCCGTCGACCGGGAGCCGGTCCGCGAAGACCCAACGCGGCGTTTCGCCCTCCAAATACAACGTCGGCTCTTGATACTTTTGGCGCCCTTGATACCCCAAATCCGGGTCCAACGCCAAAATTCGCCGCGAACGCTCGATCGTCGTCTTTTGCGCCGCGTCGAACCACGCGTTCAACGTCAGCTCGCCGTCGTCGTTCGCCGCCGTCTCCAAGGCTTCGATTAACGCGCCGATAAAGAGCCCGTTCCCGCCGTCTTCCAGCGAGCATTGCTTTTCGCGGCACGACGACAACTGCGCGAAGCCGAAGTCGCCCAAATCGAACGGATCCGCCATCGAACGCGAACGCCCGCCGAACGCGCTTTTACTCGCCGCGCCCTCGGCCAACTCGACCGGATTGCGGCAAGCGTCGGCGATGAAAACCTTGCGCTCCGCTCGGCAACTTTTCAGCGTTTCCAAGAGTTTCGAGCGGTCGACGAAACTCGACAGGCGGCTCAAGTCCGCGTCGCAAGGGCACAGGTACGACTTCCGCTCGCGCCGCCCCGACGTCTCCGTTTCGAACATGACGCCGTGTCCGCTGAACGAAACGAGGAGCATGTCCCGCTCGCCGAGTTTTCCGGCCAGTTTGCGCAGTTCGCGCTCGATATTTTCCGCGGTCGGCGCCAAGGGGTCGCGGACGTCGTCCCCCTTTTCGAACGTCATCAAGACGACGTTTTCGGGAGGAAACCCGGCTTTTTTTTCGAGCGCGTCGGCCAAACCGCGGGCGTCCTTAGCGCAACACCCGAGCGCGTGAAGCTCGGACGGCATTTCTTGACGCAACCGAACCGCCTCCGCGGAATCGGGATCGGTCGTCAAAATCGGATGTTCCGCCAAATACGCGTCGTTCGCTTCTTTCGTCGGCAAGTTCGGGAACTCGTCGACGCCGATAATCAACGCGAACCGCCCCGACGCCGGAACGACGCCCAACGCCCGCGACGCTTCGCCGCCGTCCCCGGCGCGCAATATCGTCCCCAACAACGCGACGCAAGCCGCCGCCAATACCCCCGACGTCAATTTTATCTTCATCTTCATTTCGTTACCCGTTGACTCGACACGACGAGACGCAAACGAACGCAAAAACAATTTCCGACGCTATTTTCGCACAAAAGCGCGTCGGCGCCAAGGTCGAGAGCGCGTCGAAACGAAAATTTGCGCGAAAAAATTCCCTAATTCGGCGTTTTTTTCAAAAAAAGCGAAAAAAAACGCCGCGCCCGGCTCCTAAAGAACCGACGCGGCGTTTTCGATTCGCCCGCTTAAACTAAGAAGCGTTCGCTACTTCGCTTGACGCGCTTTGAAGTATTCGACCAGCGCGTTCGTCGAGCAGTCGTGCGACGTCGTCGGCTCGGCGGCGACCAACTCCGGAAGAACCGCCTTAGCCAACTGCTTGCCGAGTTCGACGCCCATTTGGTCGAACGAGTTGACGTTCCAAAGGACGCCTTGGACGAAAATCTTCAGTTCGTAAGCGGCGATAATGCGGCCCAACATGCGCGGCGTCAGCTTTTCGAAGAAAATCGCGTTCGTCGGACGGTTCCCCGGGAAGACCTTCGACGGCGCCAAACGACGCGCTTCCGCTTCGTCGAGCCCCGATTTCGTCAGCTCCGCGAACGCTTCTTCCTCCGTTTTCCCCTTCATCAACGCTTCCATTTGCGCGATGAAGTTCGCGATCAGCTTTTGATGGTGGTCGCCGATCGGGTTTTGCGTTTGCGCCGGCGCGAGGAAGTCGCACGGAATCAGCTTCGTCCCTTGGTGAATCAGCTGATAGAACGCGTGTTGGCCGTTCGTGCCCGGCTCGCCCCAGACGATCGGGCCGGTCGAATAGTCGACGCGGTTGTTTTCGCGGTCGACGCCCTTGCCGTTGCTCTCCATATCGCCTTGTTGCAGGTAGGCCGGGAAGCGGCGCAGGTATTGGTCGTAAGGCAAAACGGCGCAACTTTCCGCGTTAAAGAAGTTGTTGTACCAAACGCCGAGAAGCGCCATCAAGACCGGAATGTTTTCGCGGTACGGCGTCGTTCGGAAGTGAACGTCCATCTCGTGCGCGCCGCTAAGGAGTTCTTCGAAGTTTTCGAACCCGACCGCCAGCGCGATGCTCAGCCCGATCGCCGACCAAAGGGAGTAACGCCCGCCGACCCAGCTCCAGAACTCGAACATATTTTCCGGGTCGATCCCGAATTTGACGACTTCTTCGCGGTTCGTCGAGAGCGCGACAAAGTGTTTCGCGACCGCCGCTTCGTCTTTCGCCGTCGCGAGGAACCAAGCCTTCGCCGACTCGGCGTTCGTCATCGTTTCTTGCGTCGTGAACGTCTTCGACGCGACGATGAAGAGCGTCGTTTCCGGGTTCAAATTCTTGACCGTTTCGGCGACGTGCGTTCCGTCGACGTTCGAAACGAAGTGAACGCGGAGGTTCGTTTGATACGGCGTCAGCGCTTCGCAGACCATGCAGGGGCCGAGGTCGGAGCCGCCGATCCCGACGTTGACGACGTCGGTGATCGCTTTGCCGGTGTAACCGGTCCAACGCCCGTCGCGAACGCGGTCGCTGAAATCTTTCATCTTCGCCAAAACGCGGTTGACGTCCGGCATAACGTCTTTGCCGTCGACGTAAACCGGGTTGTTCGAGCGGTTGCGAAGCGCGGTGTGCAGAACGGCGCGACGTTCGGTAACGTTGATTTTTTCGCCGGTGAACATCGCTTCGGCCATTTCGCGCACCTGGGCTTGCTCGGCCAACGCGACGAGGAGATCGACCGTCTTTTCGTTGATTCGGTTCTTCGAGTAGTCGAAGAGAATCCCGCCGAACTCGACGGAGAATTTATTGAAGCGATCCGGGTCGCTCGCGAACATGTCGCGCATTTGAACCGGCGCCATTTCCTTTTGATGTTGTTCGAGGTTTTGCCAAGCGGGGGACTGCGTCAATTTCGACATCGCTCTTATTTCCTTCTATATCGCAGAATTGCGGGATTTACGGCGAACGTCCGTCGGGATGCGGCGGCGCTCGCGTCGATTGCGAAAGTAAGTTCTTTCCTTATTATATACAAAATCGAAATTTCCGAAAGGGCGTCGCCCGACTTTAACGCGAAACCTTCGACGCCGCGTCCGCGCAACCGTTTTAACCGCTAAACTTTCGCCGTCGACGCGGTTCGCTCGCTCCGACAACCGTCAAAAACGGTCGAACCGTTCGCCGCCGCGCCGCGAAAATTTCGCGCTCCGCGCCGCCGAGACCGTTCGCGTCAACTTTTCCGCGACCGTTTCCCCCGTTCGTTTCGCCGCCGTTGAAAAAAGTCGCGCCTCCGTTCCGCCGCCGTTTCAAGGAGGTAAATTAACGCCGAACGGAAAAAACGCGACGTCGACGCCGCGTCGACGCGTTCGCCGAACTCGCGCGGCGGCTTCAAAAGCGGCTTTGAAAACGTCGATTTTCGTTTCAGCGACAAAATAATCGAAAACGCCGCCGCGAAGAACGCTCGACAACAAACAACGACCCAACGAAAGGAAAAACGCAATGTCCGAAACGATTTCGACTTGGAACGGCGAAGGCTTGGAAAGCGGGCGCGATCAAACGCCGGCGATGGGAACGATGGCGGGGCGCATTTGGACGATTCTGCGCTATCACGGGAAGCAGAGCGTCAGCGCGATCGTCAAACGAATCGGCGCGCCGCGCGACTACGTGATGGAGGGAATCGGCTGGCTCGCCCGCGAAGGAAAAATTCGCGTCGTCGAAGAATCGCGAGTCCGCGTCGTCTCGCTCGTCGACGAAAACGCTTAAACGCTCGACGCCTTAAACGTCGACCGTTCAAACGGTTAAAAACGTCCCGCCCCCACGCCGCCGCGGCGCCGAGCGCCCGAACGCGCCCCTTTCGAAACGCGGACGGCGCGTTCGCCCCAGCAGTCGTCGCAAGAAACGTCGAGCGCGTCGTCCCGCGTCTCCGCCGTTGTTTACCGCAACAAAAACTCAAAAATCAAAAACAACGTTTTCGCCGTTTTCGACCGCTCGGTCGGTTCGCTCCGAAACGTCGACGCGCCAAAAAAGAGCGTCGTTCGACTCGCCGCGACGCCGAAAACCGCATTTTTCCAAGACTCGGCGCGACGGGAGGTTCGCCGTCAAGGTTTCGGCGAGAAAAGCGCCGACGTCCTCCCGGTCGCGCCCCCAATCGACGAGCGCGCCGACCGCCTCGGTCGCCAAACCGCGACCGCGAAACGCTTCGTCGACGCCGTATCCGATTTCGACGACGGCGGTCGACGCGGACTCGGCGGCGGTTGCAACCGCTTGCGTCTTCTCGTTAACGACGGGTTCGGCGGCGGTTCGGGCGTTCTCGTCGACGCCGAGTTCGTTCGCTTCCGGATTTTCGTCGGCGCCGAATTTGTTCGTTTCCGGATTCCCGTCGGCGCCGGATTCGTTCGTTTCCGGATACTCGTCGGCGCCGGGTTCAACGTCGAGTTTGAAATTCGGCGCCGTTCCTAAAAAATCAAAGAGCGGTCGCGGCGGGCCTTTAAAACAAAGAAATCCGACGACGCGGTTCTCGCTCCGCAAAATCGCCGCCCAAAGGGTCGACCAACAGAGCGACGCGGCGTCGAGCGCGAACGCGTTTTCAAAGAGCCAGTTGAAGGCGGCGCGCGTTTCGGCGTCCGGTTCGCTCGGCGGCTCGGTCAATCGGAGTTCTTGCGCCAACGCGTCGACGTCCGACAGGTAAAGCGCGAACTCGTCGAGCGTTAGCGGAACCAGCTCGAGCCGCGGCGTCGTTCGCCGATTCGGACGCGCTCGGAACGCTTCCGAGTCGACGGGGGCGCCGCCGTTCCCCTTTCTTCCGTTAAAAACGCTCAAATCGCCGCCTTTCCGCTCTCGCCGACCGCTCGTTTTCGCCGCTTTTTCGTCGTTTCGTCATTCCGCCGAATCCGGCGCCGTCGCCTTCCCCTTCTCCGCCGCCGTTTTTCGCCTTTCCTTAATTTCGGCGGTTTTGTCGAGTCGCAGGACGATATATTGGTCGTTGCGGTAAACCTCGTCGGCTTCCCAAAACGCTTCTAAGTTCTTCATTAACTCCGGATACGCGATCAGGACGTAAGGCGGCGTTTCCAGAATCGCGAACTGATACCCCATTTCCGCGCTCTGTTTCAAAATTTGGTCGCGACCGCGCATCGCGAAAACGCAAACGAGGGGCGACGTCCATCGGGTCGCCGAATCGCGCTTCGTTCCGGGCGTCGCGTACAGCCGCTCCATATCGCGGAACCAGCGGACGATCGAGTTGGCGTCCTGCGGTATCTCCTTCCAAGAGCCGACTTCGGCGCGTTGCGCTTCCCATTTGAAGGAGTCGCAACCGCGCGGAACGAGGAAGACGGCGTCCGGCGACGTCGCTTCGCGGGCCCAACGGCAAACGTCGAGCCAACCGTCGGCGATCGACTCTTTCGGCGGCGCGCTCCGCGGGATCACATGCGTTCCGCGCAAATTAACGAACGTCGCAAGCCGCCAAGTCGGGGCGACAAGGAACAAAACGACGCACCAAAACGCCCAGCCGGTCGCGACGACTCGCGCCGTTCGCCGTCCGCAAACGCTTATCGGATCGACGTTTGCGCCGATTTCGCCGTCGTTTTCGGAACCGCTCGCGCCCGTTTTCTCTCGACGGAACGCTCCAAACGCCGCCGCGACCAACGCCGACGCCGCCAAGACGCCGGAAAACGCGACGACCGTCGCCGCGAACGCGACGTCTTCGGTCGGCTTCGGCAGCGGAATCGTCCCGGGAATCGCGTTCGCCGCCGCCAACGTCCGCGCCGTTTCCTCGAAACCGCTCCGGAAAAGCCAGTACGTCAAGCCGCCGACCGCCGCCCAACCGAGCGCCGTCGCGATTCGCCGCTCGACGACGGCGCCGAACGAACGCCCGGACGCCGCGCCGTCGACGCTTCGCCGCTCGAACCGCCGCCAAAAGAGCGAAAGCGACCAAGCGACGACGAAAACCAAGCCGAACGGAACCGCCCAGTCGGAGAGCCGGAACCAATAATAACGCAGCCAACCGGCCGCCGCGCGCGGGTCGTCGAAGCGGTCGACCAGCCCGAACGTCTCCGCGACCGAACGATAAACGACCGCGACCGCGGAGTTTGCGGTTTCCGGATTCGCGACGCGCTTCGAGCCGAAGTCGAGAACCAAACCGACGCAAGCGATCAAAATCGCGACGCCGACGAACGCCGTCGCTCGCAAAAATCGCCGCGACGCTTCTTCGCTCGCCGGATTCGCCGCGTCGTTTTGTCGAACGTCTTTATCTTCAACGTTTTCCGCCGCTTCGAGCCGACGCGAACGCCGAACGAGCGCCGCCGTCCCGACGACCGCCGCGACGAACGCCGCCGTCAAAAGCGCAAACCGGAGCAAAAACGTCCAAGGCGTCGACGACGCGACCAAGTGGTGCGCCAACCGCTCGAAGACGTAAATCTCCCGAGACCGCGCCAAGACGTCCGCCGTCGCCCCGGCGTCGAGCTTAAGCGCCGGAATCACGCCGATTAGCGAAATCGCGCCGCCGACGAGCAAACCGGGAAGCGTCTTCAAAAACGCCGCGCCGAACCCGCGCAAGCGTCGCGCAAGTCGAGCGCCGAGCGAAATTTTCGCGCTCTTTTCGCCGGTTTCGCCGCCGTTTTTCAGCGTCGCGCCGAACTCGAAATGCGCCGCAATCGCCCAAGCGCCCAACGACGCGACGACCGCCCAGCCGCCGACCAAGACGTGAAACGCCGCCCCAATACCGTACAGAATCCAAGCGCGGTTGTATTTCCCTTCGACGAAGCAGGCCAGCCCCCAAAAAACGAACGGGAACGCGAACCCCTTCCCCTCGACGCCGCCGAAAATCCACTCGCCGGCCATATGAAACGATTCGAGGTAAAACGCGAACGCGGCGGCGGTTAGCGGCGCGATCCAACGTCGCGGAATCAACGCTCGACTCAGCCGAACCCAAGCGCAGGCGGTCAGCGCCCAAATCAAAATTCGCCCGGCCCAAACGAGCGCGTTTTGCGAAAAGAAAAAAGAAAGCGTCCCGAACGCGGCGTAAAAGAGCCAATGCGAGTCCGGCGAGTTCAGGAACGGGTCGGCGGCAAGCCATTCCGGGTTCCAAAAGTGAATCGCCTTCCCGACGTAATACTGCTCGTTGACGTCCGGAATCGGCCAAGCGCCGTAAGCGAAAAAGACGCCGAAAACGAGCGAAACCTCGACGGCGAGTTGCGCCCAACGCCGCCAACTCGACGCGAAATCGGACGCAAGCGGCGGATTCGGCGTCGAAACGTCGACGGAAGCGGCGGGTTGTTTGGAAACGGAGGACTCGGCGGCGGATTCAAAAAGCGACGTCGTCATTGCTCGACCAAGGAAAAAAGGAACGGAAACGCGCCCGCTCTCGACGTTCGACGGCGGCGCCGCCTTCATTATACCCGACTCGCCGCAAAAAATCCACCCGCCGCGCGACGGTTTGGCGAAAAAAAGCCAAAACAAAAAACGCCGCGACGGCTTCTTGGCGGAAACCGGCGCGGCGTCTCTCTTGTTTGCGGTTATGTCGGAACGACGGCTACACGTCGACGGGCGAACGACTTAACGTCGCTTCGTCTATAACGTCGACCGCCGCTCGACTTCGCGTTCGACTTAGTCTTTGTATTGAACCCAAATGTTGCGGTATTGGACTTTGTTGCCGTGGCCTTGCAGGTAAAGACCGCGCGCTTCGTCCGCTTCGCCCTTGCAGCCCGGCGTTTCTTTCGGAAGCTCGACGTTATCGTGAATCAAAACTCCGTTGTGCTTGACCGTAACGCGAGCGTTCGCAACCTTTTTGCCGTCTTCGAACTTCGCCGGGGTATAGTCGATATCGTAGGTTTGCCACGTCAGCGGAACGCCGGCCATATTGACGATCGGTTTCGCGAATTGATAGAAACCGCCGCATTCGTTGTTTTCGCCTTCAAGACCGAACGAGTCCAAAACTTGGCATTCGTAGGCTTCGCCGATGTAAACGCCGCTGTTGGCGCGCGCTTGACCTCTCGCGTTCGGCATAAACGACGTCATGAACTCGATGTGGAGCGTGTAAGGCTTCTTTTCGAACGGTTTAATACGGGCTTCCGACCAAAGCGCCTTCGTTTCTTCGTTCATCTTCGCGCCCGGTTCGAAATTGTCGAGGTTCGTTCCGTCGAAGATAACCTTCGCGCCTTCCGGAGCCTTTTGGCCGAGCGTCGGGCTTTCGAGAACGACGCGCTTCAGTTCGCTCTTGCCGCGGAATTCGAGGAAGAATTGGTCGCCTTCCATCGTGCCGATCAGCTTCGTCGCTTTTTGTTCGTCGGTGAAGATAATTTCGCGGTCTTCTTCGTAACGCGGAATATCCATCTTTTGACCGGTAACGACCAGTTTGCCGTCGACCAGTTCGCCCGTCCCGAAGAAACGCGCTTTCGAGCGATCCCAACCGGCGCCCGGGAGACCGTCTTGGTAACCGACGACGTCGAATTTGTCCGCGCCGCGAGCGATCACGTGATAACCGCGGTTTTTCGCTTCTTCGTAGTACGCGCCTTGAATATTGTACGCGTCGATATATTTGCCGTTTTCAAATTCGGCGACTTGTTTCAGCGAGGTGAACTCTTGCGCGCTCGCGAACGAAGCGCCAAACAACATCGCGACGAGAGCGAGACCGAACGATTTTTTCATCGTAGTTGCCTTTCGATATAATTAATGCGGTAAAAAATAATTGCGGTAAAAATTGCGATAACGTCGCGTTTTCAATAAAAACGCGTCGCGAAAAAAATCGCGGAATAAACGGAATAAAGCGAACGGCGCCGCTTCGAAAAACGCGTTCAAAGCGGCGCCGATTTTTAAGCGTCGACTAACGTTCGATCAACGCGCGTTGTTCCTTCGTGATCGGCATCACTTGGAAGTTTTTGAACCACATTTTGCCGTCGGCGTGGCCGTGGAGTTGCAGACCGAGTTTGCCGGTCTTTTCGATTTTCGGGTCGTCGATGTTCACAACGCGGAAACCGTTGAGGAACGTCGTAACGCGATCGCCGCAAGCCGCGACGGCGATTTCGTTCCAACCGTCTTTGTTGCGGATCGTTTCGACGAACGCGTCGTCGGAGCCGAGCCAGCCGCGACCCGGTTCGGTTTTACCGGCGGTGTGCCAAATACCGGCTTCTTTGCCGTTCCCGGCGATTTCGTCTTGGCAGCCGCGGAGGAGCCAAGTCGTGTCGACTTCGTGAGCGCGGAAGTAGAGCGCGCTGTTGCCGCCCCAATAACGATAGTCGACTTTCGCGACGAAGTCGTCGTAGTTGTCGTTCGTAACGATAAGGCCGTCTTTCGGTTCCGACGCCGGGTGTTCGCCGATCAGGTAGCCTTCTTCTTCGTTGAACTTCCAGCAGGACGGGACGAATTTGTACGCGTCTTTAATTTCCCAACCGGCGTCGCCCTTGACGAAGAACGACTTCCATTCGCTGACGCCCAAATCCTTGACGCGGATGTTTTTCCAGTGAATCGTTCCTTGGCCGCCGGCGTGAACTTGGAGACCGAAGTAGCCTTTGAAGTCGACGTAGTCGAAGAAGTTCGAGACCGCGACGCCGTTGATCCAGGTGCGGATCGACGGGCCGACGCATTGGATTTCGAGCGTGTTCCAGTCGCCCGCTTTGTAGGTCGCGAACGCTTTTTTCAGCGTTTCTTCCGGAGTCGGGTCGAGCCAAACGCGACCTTTTTGGTGGCCGCGGCGGCCTTCGTCGTAAATGCGGGCGTTGTCTTGGTCGCCGGCGATTTCGCATTGGTAACCGAACATACGGTCGCCGTCTTCGCGAATTTGGCTGCGGAATTGAACGCCGGAGTTGCCCGGGACGGAAACTTTGAAGTCGAGCTTCAAGATGAAGTTGCCGTATTCTTTTTCGTAAACGAGGAAGGTGTTGTGCGGCGTGTTCGGAACGCATTCGCCGATAATTTCGCCGTTTTCGACCTTATATTTCGCCGAACCGCCGTGTTTCGCCCAACCGTCGAGCGATTTGCCGTCGAAAATCGAAACGAAGCCTTCTTCGACGTCCGCCGCTTGAGCCGACGAGACCGCGAAGCAACCGACCGTCGCCAACAACGCGACGGCGCAGCAGAACAATTTGCGCATTTTTTCGTCCTTATTAATAAGGGGAGGAAATTTCGGAAGGGAAAACTCGGCGGCGCGGCGCTCTTCGCGTTCGGCGTTTCTCGTTCCGCGGCTCGAAACCGTTCCTAAATCGAAACGCGCCGAAAACCGCGGAGGCGGAAACGTCGAAACGCGCCGTTCGTTTCCGTTTAACTCTTAGTATAACCGCGACGTCGGAAAATTGCAATCGCGGCGCCGCCGATTTTTCACAGTTCTCGAAAAAAAATCGCGACCGTTCGCGCCGCCTCGTTAATTTAGGCGTTTTGCGCAAAACAGCTAAACCCGTCGTCCGCGTTCGTTTCCCTCGCGACCGCCGCCGTCGCCAAAATCTTCCGAAAACGCTCTTGCCTTCCGCCGAAAAATACGTTTATATTAATCGTCCCAACGTCGCGCTCCGCCCGGCTCGCGACCCCCGCCCTCTCCGTCGGCCGCCGACGTCTAAAGAAAGGAAGAAGATGCGCTCCAACGAAGGAACGACGCGAAAAGATCGCTCGACGTCGCGAACGTTCGCCTTGGCGACGTCGACGCTCGTCGCGCTCCTCGTCGTCGCGCTCCTTTGCGGCGGTTGCGAACGCCGTCGGGAGCGTTGGCGCGAACGTTGGGGACAAAACGCTCAAAACGCCGAAACGCCGCCGTCGTCCGCGACGCCGCAAGGCGCTCGCCCGCCCGAAATTTCCGGACTAACCGCCGACGCCGCGCTCCGAGCGACCGTCGCCGCCTATTCGAACGCGAAATTTTACGCCGACGACGCTTATCTCGAACTCGTTTGCGACTTCGACGCGCAAGGGCGCGACCGGCGAACGCTCCGCGTCCCCTGCTCGTTCGCGTTCGCGAAGCCGAATTTCGTTCGAATGGAAGTCGGCTCCGGCGTCCTTTGGTCGGACGGCGAAACGGTTCGCGCCGAAATCCTCGACGACGCCCGCGCCGGTCGACGGCTCGAACTTCCGGCGCCGCTCCTCGTCGCTTCGATCAAGGAGCTTTACCCGGATTCGGAACTCGCCAAAGCGATGGACTTGCGCGTCTCGCCGAGCGTCTTTTGGGCGCCGCCGCAAGCGATCTTGACGTTGGCGCAAGACCCGCTCCGAACGCTCGTTCCGGAGGGCGCGCGAACGCGGCTTCTGCGTCCGGAATACCTCCGTTTCGTCGACGAAGCGACCGGCGCCGAAACGCTCGTCGCTTGCGACCGCGTCGAAATCGACGGCGAAGGCGGCGTCCGCGTCCTTTGGCTCGACCGCGAGACGAAAGGGGTCGTTCGGTTCGAGTTTCCGCTCGAACAGGTCGCCGTTCCGCGTCAAGTCGACCGCGTCGCGGAACTGCGGCTCGAGTTCCCCAATCA
>JAZQAP010000649.1:0-3876 GCA_045545275.1 Thermoguttaceae bacterium
TTCTTCGGCGATTTTTTCGACGGCTAGTTCGATCGGCGAGTCGACGAAGTCGGTCGCTTGGCGGAGCGTTTCCAGTTCGGCGATTCGGCGGTTGCGCGACGCGGCGTCGAGGAACCAATCGGTTAGAATCGCGGCGGCTTCGTCGCTGCGGTCGTTCGGCGAAATGAACTCCGGGAAGAGCATCAGGGCGCGTTCGCGGGCGGTATGTTCCGTTTGCTTTGCGAATTCGCCCTTCGGGTAGAACGGCGTTTCGCCCGGGACGCGGGAAATCGCCAGCAAGTTCGTCAGCGTGATGTATTTAACGCGTTTCAGAAATCGAAGCGCGAAATTTTGCGGTTTTCCGATGCGATAAAGGATGACCGTCGGCTTGCAGAGCGATAAAAGCTCGATCGAAACGGAGCCGGAAACCGCCAAGCAACACGTCGCCGCGCGCATTAATTCCGGCGTTTTGCCGACGTAAACCGGGTAATCGAGCCCGCGACGCTCCAACTCGGCGCGAACGACTTCCGCGTGTTCCTCCCGAAACGCGGCGACGACCGGGCGAACGTTCGGCGCCGCCGCGACGACTTTTTGCGCCGTCGTCAACAGGTCGGCGATGTTCCCGGTTACTTCTTGGTTGCGCGAACCCGGTAAAATCGTTAAATATTGCGCGCCTTGACTCGGCGAAGCGGAGGGCGGCGCCGCGACGACGTTCGGAACTCGGGAAGCGTTTGGGGGGGCGGACGGTTGAGCGATCGCGTCGACGGTTTCGGCGGGAACGGCGGACGGTTGGGCGGTCGCGTCGACGGTTTCGACGTTAAAATCGGTTTTATCGGTCGAGTCGGCGAGCGGCGGCGCGGTCGAGCGACCGTTTTCGGCGCTTGAGAGGTCGGCTAAAAACGTCGCGTCGAGTCGCGGGTTGCGCGTCGACTCGAAAAACGGGTGCCCGATCAGCGTCGAGCGGACGCCGTTTTCGCGGAACCAAGCGTCCTCAAACGCGAAACAGGAGAGAACGAGGTCGGTCAAGCGACGCATTTTCTTAACGCGCCATTGGGCCCAACCCCAAATTTGCGGCGGTATAAAGTAAACGACCGGAACGCCCGCCGCCTTCGCTTTTTTCGCGATCTTCCAGTTAAAACCGGGAAAATCGACAAGGATTACCGCGTCCGGGCGCTCGTCGCGGAAAATTTTGTCGGCGTTTTTCAAAATGCGAAGGAAATTCGGCAGGTTCGCGACGGCGCGCCCGATCCACATCACCGCAAATCGCGTCAAATCGACGCGAACGTCGCAGGAAGTCGCCGCCGTTTTCGGGCCCGCGTATCCGACGAAACGGGCGTTCGGGAAACGACGTTCGAACGCTTCGACGAGCCGGGCCGCGTGCGCGTCGCCGCTCGGGTCTCCGGCGGAAATAAAGAAAAAGGGACGGCGCGGCGTTTCGGAAGGGGCGGCGGAAGCGTCGAAAGGAACGGTCGGCGTCGGGATACGTTGCATTAAAATAGGCAAATAAGGCTAAATGGTGAAGTCGACGGGCGCGCCTTTTCGAGCGTCGTCTAGGAGATCGGAGATTAGAATCGCGTTCAAAAATTCTTGACGCTTCGTCTCCGCGTCCCGCCAAGCGCGGTCGAAGAGAGCGCGGGTCGCGACGGCGGACGCGTCGGTCGCCGTCGAGTCGACGACTTTGCGGCGTTTGTCGGTCGCGCGGTTTTTGCCGAACGCGGGCGTTTCCGTCGAAACGGCGTCGGGAGACGACGGTTCGGGGCGTTCCGACGTCGGCGTTTTTTTCGGAGGCGTCGGCGACGTTTCCGCGGCGGCGACGACGAAACCAAGCGTCAACTCGGCGGGGTCGGCGATTAAACGAAAACCGCCGAACGAACCGCGCTCCGTTTCGACGATTCCAAAACGACGGAGGCGTTGCAACACTTGCGTTAAAAAACGCTCCGAAAGGCCGTATTTTTGGGCGATTTTGCGAGCCGAGGTCGGACGACCGGTCGGGCGTTCGAGCGCCAACTCGAAAACGGCCAACGCCGCGCCCTCGGCGCGCGCCGAGGGACGCGCCGTTTCGGACGGCCAAGGTTGTGCGAGCAACGTTTGCGGTTTCATTAACGGCGTTAAAATCGTTAAAGTTTGTCTTAAGTGTTTGCGCGGCAAAACGACGCGGTTTGCTAAAACGACGTATTGCGTCAAAAAACGAGTCGAAGCGACCGATCCAAGAACGCCGCGACGACTAATTGACGACGTTGACCGGACGACCGGCGGCGAACGCGCGCAAATTTTCGGCGGCGACGGCGAGCAAACGGGTTCGCGCTTCGAGCGTCGCCCAAGCGGTATGCGGCGAAACGAAACAATTCGGCGCGCCGATCAGCGAGTTGTCCGGGGCGGGCGGTTCGGTCGAGAGAACGTCGACGCCGACGCCGCCCAGTTTTCCCGAAACAAGGGCCGCCGCGACCGCCGCTTCGTCGAGCAGGGGGCCGCGCCCGGTGTTGAGCAGCCAAGCGCCTGTTTTAACGCGACTTAAACGCTCCGCGTCGACCAAGTTTTTCGTCG
Organism: Thermoguttaceae bacterium; assembly: GCA_045545275.1. Taxonomy (GTDB): domain Bacteria; phylum Planctomycetota; class Planctomycetia; order Pirellulales; family Thermoguttaceae; genus RUG369. The sequence goes on from JAZQAP010000649.1 coordinate 2,524, forward strand.
CTTCGGTTAGCGGGCAATGCAACGAAATCGCGTCGCTCGTCGCGAAAAGTTCGTCGAGACTAACGGCGCGAACGCCCGGCGCGGGCTCCGAACCGACCGTCAAGCGCGGGCCGAACGCGACGACTTCCATTCCGAACGCCCGAGCGACTTCCGCGACGCGGCGACCGATCGTTCCGAAGCCGACGATTCCGAGCCGCTTGCCGAAAAGCTCCGTCAACGGGCCGCGCGAAAAGGTAAAGTCGGGCGCGGTCGACCAAGCGCCGTCCCGAACCGCCGCCGCGTTGACGGCGAGACTCGACGCGAGGTTCAACAGATGCGCGAAAGTCGCTTGAACGACCGACTCGGAACTATAGGACGGCACGTTCGTAACGACGACGCCTTGTTCGCGCGCTTTTTGCAGATCGACGACGTTGAAACCGGTCGCTAAAACCCCGATATATCGCAAATTCGGAAGCGCGGCGAGCGTTTTCGCGTCGAAAACGACTTTGTTGGTCAGCGCGACGTCGGCGTCGAACGTTCGCGCGACCGTTTCGGAAGCGGGAACGCGGTCGTAAACCGTTAGGTCGCCGAGTTCGCGGAAGGCGTCCCAACTTAACTCGCCGGGGTTGGCGGTATAACCGTCTAAAACGACAATTTTCATCGAATTTACAGGGGTTGATTAACGTTGCGCTATCTGTCGGCGGATAAAGGCCAAAAAAGGGCGTTTTTCGTTAAAAAACGATTGGAAACAAAGGCTTTTAGGCTTTTAAGGGCGTTTGGGCAAGTTTAGGCCAACATAAGATCCATCTGCTGTTGCATTTGGGCTTCGATCATTCCCTTAACTAACATCGCGGCGAAGGGAAGATTCAAGTCGACGATAATTTCCGAATCTTCGACCTTCAACGCGCCGTCGACGCGGTATCCGAAAAGCGTCATCGCGAAATCGAGATTGTACGGGTCGTTCCAAACCTCTTTTGAAACGGACGCGACGTTCGCCTTGCTGATCTTTTCGGACGCGATTCGTTCTTTTAGGCGGCGCGCGGCTTCCTCTTTGCCGAGCGAGTGCGGATAAGTTTTCGTCAGATTGGGCATATTCTTTATTTTATCCTTAAGGCTTTTTATAAGGAGGAACGACAGGAAAAGGCGGTCGCCGTTTCGTCGAGGCAAAAGGCGACCCCGCCCGCTTAAAAAAGAACGTTTCGGCGGCGTTCGGCGCGCCGCGTTCGATTTTTAAGCGGGAAAACGGAGTAAACGGCGACCGCCGTTTCGTCGAGGCAAAACGCGACCCCGCCCGCTTAAAAAAGAACGTTTCGGCGGCGTTCGGCGCGCCGCGTTCGATTTTTAAGCAAGTCGGAGGCCAAGCGGGCTTAGGGA
>JAZQAP010000650.1:0-12269 GCA_045545275.1 Thermoguttaceae bacterium
GTCGGTTTCGGGGCGGCGGTCGGTTTCGACTCGGTCGCGGGTTTGTTCGCGGTCGGTTTCGATTCGGTCGCGGGTTTGTTCGCGGTCGGTTTCGATTCGGTCGCGGGTTTGTTCGCGGTCGGTTTGGCGGCGGTCGCGGTCGGTTTCGATTCGGTCGCGGGTTTGTTCGCGGTCGGTTTCGATTCGGTCGCGGGTTTGGTCGACGTCGGTTTCGATTCGGTCGCGGGTTTGGTCGACGTCGGTTTCGATTCGGTCGCGGGTTTGGGCGCGGTCGGTTTCGATTCGATCGCAGGTTTGGGCGCGGTCGGTTTGGTCTCGGTCGCGGGTTTGTTCGCGGTCGGTTTTGAGGCGGTCGCGGGTTTGTTCGCGGTCGGTTTCGACTCGGTCGCGGGTTTGGTCGACGTCGGTTTCGAGGCGGTTTCCGGCTTGTCCGACGCGGTTTTTTTGGCGCGTTCGCCCGCGACGTATTTTTGGTCGGCTTCGCTTAGATTGGCCAACGTAAAACGAAACGTCTTATCGCCCATATTGATTCGCACTTTGGCCGGGTCGTCGTATTCCGGATCGAGCGTTCCGACAAGTTTCTTATTCGTCGACGTCATGATCGGACGTCCGGCGGCGTCGCGCCATTCGCGAACTTCTTGCGCAAACGACGCGGAGAGCGTCAGCGTCGAAACGCCGAGCAAAAGAAAAAACGAACGTCGCCAAACGCCGCGACGCAACGAAGGAAAATGGAAAAATCGCATCGGAAAACTCCGAAATTATCGGTTAAGGAAAACGGACGGACAAACCGAAAACGCGTCCGCTCAAAATCAAAACGCGGCTCGAAACCCGTATCGAATTTCATTGCGTCGCCTTTAGCGCTTTGGTCGACGACCGCTAAGAACGTTTTTCAAAGAAAAGAGACGAGTCCGCGCGATAAATTAATGGGAAAAAACAAATTTTCCGGCAATTTTTTAGAGGCGTTATTGCTAATAACGTCAAAAAAAGCGGCGGCAAACGTAAAAAAAGCCGCCCAAAACGGACGGCGTTAAAAACGTGGGGAACGCAAACGACGGTTAGTTCGTCGGCTCGAACGGCGTCGGGAAAAAGTCGACCAAGTCGGTAACGTCGAGCAAACCGAGCGGGACGCCGCGTTCGTCTAAGACCGGGAGTTCGCTGATTTTGCGCGAACTCAACGTCGCGATCGCCTCCGACATAAGGGCGCCGCTTCGGACGACCGACGGGAAACGCGTCATCGCGTCGCGAATCGGACGGTCGAAGAAGTCGGCGTCGCGCGTCTCGAAGAGTTTCGCCAAGTCGGAGTCGGTGAAAACGCCGGTCAAGCGGCCTTCGTCGTCGGTCAACAGAATCGCGCCGACGCGGCGGCCCGGCTTGCGGCAGGAAACGAAAATTTTGCGAATCGAAAGCGCGTCCGACGCGACCCGGCATTGCGAAATCGGACGCATCAGATCGTCGACGCGGCTTAAACGTCGACCTAAAGAGCCGCCCGGGTGAAACTTCGCGAAATCTTCCGCTCGGAACTTGCGCCGTCGACTCGCCGCCAACGCCAACGCGTCGCCGACCGCAAGCATCGCCGCCGCGCTCGAACTCGGCGCCAAGCGGAGCGCGTCCGCCTCCTCGATCGCGCCGATTTCCAAAACCAACGTCGACGCGCGCCCCAGCGAACTCGCCGCCGTCGAAACGATCGAAACGATCGGAATCGAACGGGAACGCAACGGCGCCAAAATCTGCGAAAGCTCTTCCGTTTCGCCGCTGTACGACAACGCCAAAACGACGTCGTCCGGGCGAACCGTCCCTAAATCGCCGTGAAACGCCTCCGCCGGGTGAAGGAAATGACTCGGCGTCCCGGTCGACGAGAGCGTCGCCGAGATTTTGCGCCCGATCAGGCCCGCCTTGCCCATCCCGGTAACGACCACGCTTCCGGAGCAAGTCGTCAACAGTTCGACGGCGGCGCAGAAGCGGCGGTCGAGGCGTACGACTTGATCCAAAATCGCGCGGCCTTCGGAGAGGAGAACGTCGCCGGCGAAAGAAAGCGACTCCGAATCGGCGGACGAAAGCGCGGTCGACTCGAAAGAAACGGCGACTTCGTTCGGAGCGGTCGACGGCGTTTCCGGCGCGCCGACGACGCGAAATTGGTCGCGTCGAACGTCCGAAGTCGTTGAAACCGCTTGCTGTTGCGCTTGGGGAGTCGCCATTTCGCTTGCCTCGTCGGGGGTCGTCGTTCGTTAATTAAAAGGGAAATTTGCTCGGGAACGCGGGAAAAAAGTTGCGTCCGGCGCGAGTTTAACGTTTTTTCGCGGCGGACGCAAGAGCGTTTTTCGTTTTTTCTCAAATGTCAAAGGAAACGACGCGGCTTACTTCGCGGCTTCCCAACGACCGTCGCGCCAAAGATTTTCGTTTTTAATTTCGAAACGCTCGATCGTCGCCTTCCAAGCGGACGAGTCTTTCAACACGTCGTCGAAGTTGTTCGAACCGAAGCTCAACTTCGCGCCCATCTCCAACGCCAATTCGACGAAACGCGGTTTCGGAAACGCCGATTCCGCTTGCACTTCCAAGGCGACGTTATTGTCGATCGCCGCTTGAATCAGCGTTCGCATCCGCGCTTCCGTCCAAAGTTCGTCGTAACGGTCGGCGATAAAATCGGGGAGATAGGTAACGTTGGCAAGAATGTCGATCGGCTCGTTGACGACCGTCATACAGTGTTGGAAGTAGCGTTCGAACCAAACGTCCTCGTCGGTTTCGTAATCTTTCGGGAGGAGCCAAAGTTTTTGCGGTTTGCCGTCCGCGCCGACGCCCATAATCATCGTGTCGGCGAGCACGTAGTCGAGGCGGCGGTAAATTTTCGGGTCGATCGTTTTGAACCAGTCGCGGTCGTTGACTTGAATCCCGATTTTGACGCGCTCGGCTCGCGGAAGCGTCGCGTTGTATTTTTCGACGTCGGCGATAAATTTGTCGAGAATTTCGTTCGACGAGAGCGGCCAGTCGCGTCCGCAGTTTTCAAGGACGCCGCTCTTGAGGCCGGTTTTGCGAGCGCGTTCGACCGCTTTTTGCGCCGTCATTCCGCCGCGCAGGTGAATGTGATAGTCGGTCAGATCGAGCCCGGTCTTTTCGAGCCAAGGGACGTATTCCTCGAACGTTCGTGCCGGTTTCGCGGCGTCTTGAGCGGCGGCGCTCGACGCGGAAAGGGCGAACGCGGCGCCGAAAACGGCGAAAACAAGAACGGCGGTAAAAATTTTACGCATCGTCGGTTCCTTAAAATTTCGGATAAACGGGGGAAACGGGGCGGTTTGGGAAATTTGGTCGACCGCCCGGGAATAACGGGTATGCGGAAAACGGAGCGTTACTCGGCGACGCGCCAATCTTGGAGGCGCAGCTCGACTTGCCCGAAATAATCGTTGAAAACGACTTGGTAAGCGACGTCGAATTTAACGTTCGGGTCGGCTTCGACGAGCGCGTTCATTTCGTCGACCCAATCGCCGCAACCGAACGCGACGGCGCGGCGCTCGTCGTGAAATTGGCGGAAGCGACCGGAAAAGGTGCGCCCGACCGGCTGTTCTCCCGGAGGCGCGCCCGGTTTCGGTTTGCCTCCGCCGACGCGCTTGGCGGTTCCGACGAGCGAAACGCCGTAAGCGGCGAAAATCGGTCGCGGATTGTCCGCGCCGAACGGCGACATTTTGTCGAGGTCGGAAACCGCTTGGAAGTTCAGCGCCGAGAACGGGAACTCGCCGTCGAGGTAAAGTTTCGGAACGCGCTCCTGCGGCGAAAAACGATCCTCGACGTAATCGCAAAACGCGGCGCGGAAGGCCGGAATGTTCGCCTCTTTGATTCCGAGCCCGGCGGCGGCCGCGTGTCCGCCGAAGCGTTCGAGATGTTCCGAACAGGCGTCGAACGCGTCGTAAAGGTTGAAATTCGAGTCCGGGACGCCGCGAGCGGAACCGGCGCTCGGGTCGGCGTTGCGCAACGCGATCATCACCGTCGGACGATAAAAACGCTCGGCTAAGCGGCCCGCGACGACGCCGACGACGCCGGGGTGCCAGTCGCGGCTCGCCAAGACGAACGCCGGAGCGTCGGCGAAGTCTTCCTCGATCATTTTGAGCGCGTCGGCCATTATCTTGCGTTCGAGCTTTTGACGCGTCGCGTTCAGGTTGTTGACGAACGGCGCGAGTTCGCGGGCCCGCTCCGGACGGTCGGTAACGAGCAGTTCGACGCCGAGTCCGGCTAACCCCATTTGCCCGGCGACCGCGAGTCGGCAAGGATTTTCGAGGAGCGATTTCGCGATTTGCCAGTTGCGTTCGTCCTCTTCGTCTTTCGGCGAACGCTCGTGCAAGACTTCGCGACCGGCGGCGTTGAGGCGCGGCGCGATCGAGAAACCGACGTCTTCGCTCGTCAGCTTTTTATTCGGGTTGATTCCGGCGACTTCGATCAAGTATTTGAGACCGAGCGGCATGTCGCTAATGAAACTGCGCGCCAACGCAAAACGAACGATCGTTCGGTTTTCGTCTTGGAGCGGAACGACGTCGGCGATGGTGCCGAGCGCGGCCAACCCGACCGCTCGAACGAGAAAATCGCGCATCGCCGGCGACGTGTTTTCGCCGCCCGCCATTTCCTTGCCGAGCCCCCAAGCCAACTTCAACGCGACCGCGGCGCCGCAAAGTTCCGGGCAAGGGTAAGGAGGAACCCCGTCGATTTCCAAGCGCGGGTGCGCGATCGCGGCGGCGTTCGGCAAAATTTGCTTTCCGGTTTCCGGGTCGACGATCGGCGTGTGGTGGTCGGTAACGATCAGTTCGAGCCCGATTTCGCGGGCGTATTCCGCTTCTTTCAGGCTGGTGATTCCGCAGTCGACCGTAACGACGACGTCGGCGTTTTCGTCTTCGCGGAGCCGTTTGAGCGTCGCGCCGTTGAGCCCGTACCCCTCTTCGAGCCGATTCGGAACGTAATAACCGACGTCGCCGCCGACCGTTTGAATCGCTTGGAGCAGAATCGCGGTCGCCGTCATTCCGTCGACGTCGTAGTCGCCGTAAACGACGATTTTCTTTCCGGCGCGGACGGCGTCGGCCAAGACGCGAGCGGCCTCGGCGCAACCCGGGAGGCGTTCCGGCGCGTAAAGTCCGCGCGCAAGATTGGGCGGCGCCAAGAAAAGAACGATTTTTTCCGGGTCGGTCGTCTTGCGAGCGACGAGCGCCTGCGCGACAAGCGGCGAAACGCCGGTTTGCTTCGCGAGTCGAGCGACGACGTCGGGGTCGTAGGGACGGGTAATCCAAATCTTGTTTTCTTTTGCTTTGAGCGCGCTCATAGGAGGAGGGGGCGCCGACGTTCGACGAAAGCGGCGACGTGCGACGTGGAAAATAGGGGCGACCGGTGATTTAAAACGGTGAAACGGGCAAGGCGAATAAGTTGGGAAAAACGGGTAAAAAAAACGACGTCGGCAAGCGCGGGGAACCGCGTAAAATAAAAGGGCGCGCGAGGCCGAAAACGACGCGGCGACGAGCGCGAAGTCGGCGGCTCCCGGCGTTATTTTAAGCCGGAATGGGGGAGCGCGTCAAGGGGGGCGCGAGGGCGCGAAATCGAACTTTCCGTTTTTTTCTCGATAATCGGCAAATTTGACGCGGCGTTTCCAAGCGTCGCCGAGCGGCGAAAACGGTTGACGAACTTGCGTTTGGGCCGATTAAAACGACGAAAAGGGGGAGGAAAGGAAATTTTTTCGGACGAAAATTTTCTCTCGACTGAAAAAATGCGAATTTTGGCCGCTCGACCGCGCGCGCAACTTTGCAATTCGTCAATTTATGGTAAATTAGAATAAGAGCGGCGCGGCGGCGTTTGATCGGCTTGCCGTTTTTACTTAATTTCGCTATTTTGCCAAAATGGGCGACGCGCCTTATTTTACGCGTCGCGCGGCGCCGGCGTCCGATGCGGGACGGCGCGCCGTCGTTCGAGCGCGGAACGTTCGCTCGACGTTTGACGAGATCGATATTTTTTGACATTATTTTCGGACGCGGACGTTTTTCAACGCTCGCCGCGTCCGCGACGGTATGAAGGAGAAACGATGCATATCTTGTTTGCGACCAGCGAAGCGGCGCCGTTTTCCAAAACGGGCGGGTTGGCCGACGTCTGCGGCGCGTTGCCGAAGGCGCTTTCTCGGCTCGGGCACAAAGCGACGATCGTTACGCCGTTGTACAAATGCGTTCGCGAATATTTCGAACGTTCCGGCGAACGGTTGACGCCTCTTCGCGGCGTCGCGCTCGACGTTCGCGTCGGAAACGTCGTCAAGGGCGCGGGCGTTCGGCATGCGAAACTCGCCGATTCCGACGTCGACGTTTATTTTATCGAACACGACGATTATTTTTACCGCGACGGTCTTTACAATTACCAAGGCGTCGATTACGGCGACAACTGCGAGCGTTACTCCTTTTTCTGCCGCGCCGTTTTGGAGCTGATCGCGGCGCTCGAGCTCGACGTCGATATTTTGCACGCGACCGACTGGCAAACAGGGTTGCTCCCGGTCTTTTTGGACGCGTCGTACAAATCGCGTTCGCGGTTCGCGAGCGAGCCGTCGTCGTTTTTCGGCGTTCGTCCGCGTTTGATCGACCCGGAAGTCCCGGCGAACCGCTTCGACAAGATCAAATCCGTTTTGACGCTTCACAACATGCGGCACCAAGGCCGGTTTTGGCGCGGCGCGATGGAGCTGACCGGGCTCGACTGGAGCTACTTCTCCTACGACAAAATGGAGTTTTACGGTCAGTTGAATCTTTTGAAATCGGGAATTGTTTTCAGCGACGCGATCACGACCGTCAGCCCGTCTTACGCGCAAGAAATCCAAACGGACGCGTTCGGCGAAAAATTGCAGGGCGTCCTTCAAGGGCGCGCCGCCGACCTGACCGGAATCTTGAACGGCGTCGACGTCGACGAATGGAACCCGGCGACCGACCCTTTCCTCGCCGCGAATTACGACGTCGACTCGGTTCTCGAAAACAAACCGAAGTGCAAGGCCGCGCTGCAAGAAATGCTCGGGCTCCCGGTCGAAGCGCGAACCCCGCTTTTCGGCGTCGTCAGCCGCTTCGACGAACAAAAGGGGCTCGACCTCATCGCCGACTTAGCGGGCGAATTCATCGAACGGGAAAACGTTCAGTTCGCGATTCTCGGTTCCGGCGACCGCGCCCTTACCGACCGCTTTATGCGCTTGGCGGCTCGTTATCCGCGCAACTTCGCCGTCCGCGCGACCTTCTCCGTCGAGCTTTCGCACCAAATCGAAGCGGGCGCCGACGTTTTCCTAATGCCGAGTCGTTACGAGCCGTGCGGTCTCAACCAAATGTACTCGCTCCGATACGGAACGCTGCCGCTCGTTCGCGACGTCGGGGGCCTCCGCGACTCCGTCGTCAACGCGTCGGACGAGAACATCGACGCGGGAATCGCCGACGGTTTTATTTTCTATTGGGGAACCGCCGAAGATATGTCGAAGGCGATGGATTGGGCGCTCCACTGCTATCGCCGCCGACCGAACGATTGGGCGAAGATGATGAAAACGGCGATGTCGCTCGACCTCTCTTGGGAGCAAAGCGCGCGAAAATACGCCGAGCTTTACGAAAAACTGATCGGTTGAGCGCTAGCGCCGAACTTGCGCCGTCGTCGAACGTTCTTTTCGGCGCTCGACGACGGCGAACGTATTTCCTCCCGAAAAACGTAAAATTTTATGCCGGATTTTAAATACAAAGCGAAAAATAGCGCCGGAAAAGACGTCGTCGGACGGATGACGGCGAACACCAAAAAAGACGTTCTCGACCGCTTGGCGGCGCAACGGCTCTTCCCGATTTCGGTCGAGGACGCGCATAAAAACGACGTCGACGTGTCGAAGTGGTTCGCTCGCAAGCCGCCCGCGACCGCGATCGCCGCCTTTTTGACGCAGTTGAGCGAATTGCTCGAAAACGGCGTCCCCGTCTTGACCGCTTTTAGCGCGCTCGGGAAACAGACGCCGCACCCGCGCCTTCGCGAAGTCGTCGCCGACATCGGCGAACAGGTCGCGGACGGGCAAAGCGTCGACGCGGCGTTCGCGTCGCACTCGAAAGTCTTCGACGACTTGACGATCAGCGTTATTCGCGCCGGTTCGGAAGGGGCGTTTTTGGAAGACGCGCTGAAACGAACGTCGAAGTTTATGGAAGACCAAGCGGAAATTCGCTCGAAAATTACCGGCGCGATGATTTACCCGACCGTTTTGCTAACCGTCGGCGTTTTAATCGTTTCGGTGCTGTTGATCGCGTTTGTTCCGAAGTTCGAGCCGATGTTCCAGTCGTTAGTCGACAGCGGCAAAGACCTGCCGATCGCGACCGTTTGGCTCTTGGCGTTCCGCGATTTTTGCGGAAAATACGGACTTTACGCGCTTGGGACGATGTTCGTCGCTTTCGTCTTTTTGCGGATTCAGATGAAGACGAAGGCCGGGCGCCGCGCGATAGATCGTTGGAAGTTGAGACTGCCGGTTTTAGGGCCGGTCGCGCAGGGCGCTTGCGTTTCGAAACTTTGCCGCGTCTTGGGAACGCTTTTGCAAAACGGCGTTCCGATTCTTCGCGCGCTTGAAATTAGTTCGCGCTCGACCGGGAACGCGCTGATGCAGCGCGCGGTCGAAAAGGCGGTCGACTGCGTTTCGGCGGGGGAACCGTTGTCGAAACCGTTGGCCGACAGCGGTTTGATTCCGCCGCAAGCGATGACGATGATTTCGATCGCGGAAGAGTCGAACACCTTGGAAAAGGTGTTGCTCAACCTTTCGGAGTCGCTCGAACGCGACTTGGCGAAAAAAATCGACGTGATGGTGCGCCTGTTGGAACCGATGATGCTCTTAATCCTCGCGGGCGCGGTCTTTTACATTATTATCGCGTTGCTTTTGCCGATTTTCCAAATGACGGAGTCGGTCTGACGGCGCGGCGCCGCTCGACGCGGCGTTAGAAAACGCAAACGTCGCCTCTTTAACCGGGGGCGGCGTTTCTTCCTTTTCGAACGAACGGAATTTTTCGAAACAAAAAGAAGCGAAAAAGCGAAAGAACGGATGCGAAACAGCGAATCTTATTTGGACCCGAAAGTCGCGCGGACGATCAAGCGGCTCGACTTAAAAGCGCAGTTCATCGTCAAGGGCTTCATGCACGGCTTGCACGCGAGCCCGTTGCAAGGCTTTTCGGTCGAGTTCAGCGAACACCGCAAATACGAGCGCGGCGACGACCCGAAAGATATCGACTGGCGGCTTTTCGCCCGCACCGACAAATATTACGTCCGCAAATACGAAGCCGAAACGAACATGACCGGTTGGCTCGTCGTCGACGCGAGCGCGTCGATGGGACGGGCGGTCGGCTCCGGGGAAACGTCGAAGTTCGAATACGCGATTTCGTTGGCCGCGGCGCTCTGTTACCTAATGATCGGGCGGCAAGACCCGGTCGGCTTGGTCGCGTTCGACGAGAAAATCCGGCGTTCGCTCCCGCCGAAGTCGAAGCGTTCGCACTTCGCGTCGATTTTGTCGACGCTCGCGAACCTCGAACCGAGCGGAACGACCGACGTCGCGGCGGCGTTGACGCAGTTGGCCGGAATGCTTAAGCGCGCTTCGCTGACGATGATTTTTTCCGACCTCCTCGGCGACCCGGAGGAAACGCTGCGCGCGATTTACCGCTTGCGACACGCCGGGCACGACGTCATTCTCTTTCACATTCTCGACGAAGCGGAGGTCAAGTTCCCGTTTCGCGGCGACGTCGAACTCGAAGACCCGGAGACCGGCGAGCGAATCGTCGTCGACGCGGACTCGATTCGCGGCGATTACGAGGCGGCGCTATCCGAATTTCGCGAGCGGTTCCGGCGCGAAGCGTCGAACGCGAAGTTCGATTTCGTCGAACTCGACACGTCGGTTCCGTTCGACAAAGCGTTGCTCGAATACTTGACGGCGCGCGCTCAACGCCGCTAATTTTCGGCTCGTCTCGTTCCTTTCGCGCCGTTTTCGGAATTGTCGCAACGGCGCGAACGTCGCCGGCGTTCGAGTTCGTCGACCGCGAACGAGCGTCGGCCTCCGTCTTCCAACTCGACGACGACGCGTTGCGCGAAAAGTTCGAGCGCGACGACTCTGCCGCGACCGTCGGGCGTCCCGACCGTTTCGCCGATCGCCGGCGACGCGTCTTGTAGTTCGTTATAAAAATCGTATTCGTATCGGAGACAACACTTTAAACGTCCGCAACGACCGGAGACTTTCGTCGGGTCGAGCGTCGCTTTTTGCAGTTTCGCCATCTTCATCGAGACCGGCGGCATCGCGACCAAGTACGTGTTGCAGCAAACTTCGCGCCCGCAGTCGCCGACGTCGGCGAGGAGTTTCGTTTCGTCGCGAACGCCGATTTGTTTCATTTCGACGCGGGTTTGAAACTCGGCGGCCAACGCGCGAACGAGTTCGCGGAAGTCGACGCGACCGTCGGCGACGTAATAAACGACGACCCGTTCGCCGCCGAAAATTCGTTCGACGCGGACGAGCGTCATTTCGATTTTCATTCGCCGAATAATTTTCAAACAGCGTTCGAAATCGTCTTGTTCGCAGGCTTTAATTTTCTGCAGTTCGCGTTCGTCCGACTCGTCGGCGCGGCGCGCGAACGTCGTCGGGCCGGTAAGATTCGGAATTTGCGCGATTTTTTCGTCGTTCGTTTCGCAAAGAATCGTCGCGGCTTCCAAACCGCGAGCCGTTCGAACGACGATCTTGACTCCGTGAAAGAACCCGCGCGCCGTTTCGGCGTCGCATTCGACGACTCCAAGCGACCGCATCGCGCCGTATCGAACGACAAATTTTTTCATAAATTGGGGGGGAATTGTTAAAATAAGGGAAAAGAAGGAACCGCGTCTCGGCGGCGTTCGGCGAACGTCGAGGACGACGCGGTTGCGTAAATCGTTGGACGTCGCGCCGCGCTCGCGTTTTTTAACGGAACAACGAGCGCGGTTAAACGGCGGTTAACCAAACAAACCGACGACTAGAAGAGTTCGTCGATTTTGTCGTAACCGTTTTGATACGTCGGTTTGACGAGGTCGGCGAGGCCCGGCGTTTTGAGTTGGTCGAGGTTCGTGATCTTGAGGTTCTTGGCGTCCCATTCGATCTTTTCGCCCTTGACGCCGGCTTTCGGCGCGGCCCAAATCGCGAGGTTGCCGAGGAGAATCGTTTCGGTGAGCGGCCCGGCGTGGTTCGCGAAGTTCGACCAGCAGATTTCCGGTTTCCCTTCCCAAATGGCGTTGAACCATTCGTACTTGTGGCGGGCGTCGTCGCCGCGACCTTGTTCGTCGATCGGCGCGATAACGAAATCGGTATCCTCTTCCTTCAGGCGCGGAATTTCTTTGCCGCCCTTTTCGCGGAACGTTCCGTCGAGCCCGGCGCCCTTCGAGCCGATAACGAACGTGCTGTTGTCGCCGACGTTTTCGAAACCGTATTCGGCCATCTTCGCTTTATCCGCCGTTTGCGACGAGTCGTACCAGAAGAACTTAATCGGGCCGCGCCAATCGTTGGCCGGGAATTCGAATTCGGTCGCGGAGCGAGCCGGGAAGGAGTTGAAATCGTGGCCGGAACTGGTCGCGACGACGCTCGTCGGGTTCGCGAGTTGGACTCCTTTGAAGTTCATGTTGACGTTGTGGCAAGCCATGTCGCCGAGCGCGCCGGTGCCGAAGTCCCACCAACCGCGCCATTGGAAGGCGTGGTAGATGCCCGGCCAATATTCGCGTTTTTTCGCGACGCCGAGCCAAGCGTCCCAATCGAGGTTCTTGAGCGCGTCGGCGATTTGCTTTTTCTTGTCGGCGATTTCGTCTTCGGCGAGTTCCGGATCGTCTTTCGTTACTTGCGCGGCGAATTTTTCCATCGTCATCGCGCGGTTCGGGCCTTGCGCCCAAATCGGGCGGTTCGTCCAAACGTGAACTTCGGAAATATCGCCGATAACGCCGGCGCGGTATTGAGCGGCGTTCTTGCGGAGGCCGTCGTCGACGCTCCCTTGGTTCCCCATTTGCGCGCAGACGCCGGTTTTCTTGGCCAGTTCGGTGGGCCAACGCGCTTCGTAAATGGTGCGGGTGAGCGGCTTTTGCGTGTAGACGTGTTTGCCCATCTTCATCGCGGCGGCCGTTTGGATCGCGTGCATGTGGTCCGGCGTGCCGATCGTAACGGCGTCGAACTTGTCGCCCATTTCGGCGTACATGTCGCGGTAGTCGACGTATTTTTTCGCGTCTTTGAACTCGTTGCCTTTGCCTTCGAGCGTGCGCTTGTCGACGTCGCAGAGCGCGACGACTTT
>JAZQAP010000651.1:0-5096 GCA_045545275.1 Thermoguttaceae bacterium
ACCAACAGCTCGACCAACGTAAAACCGCGAATCGGACTCGCGCCCAAACCGCCCCGCCGCCGCGTTTTTACGTTCTTTCCCATTTTCGCCATTCTCTTTTTTCCGTTTTTATTCCACAAGTTCGCTAAACTCGCGCAAAAATTAAAGACGCCTTCCATTATACCGGAAAAACGCAACGTCGAAAGCGGGGGGAGCAAATCTCAACCGTTTTTATCAACTTTCCCCAAACGCGCGTTTTCTCCCGCTATTCTTCGCTTCTTACCTATTTAACCCAAACTCCGAAGCGCGGCGTCGAAAAAAAATCAAAAAAAGCGGTCGCAAGGAAAAAAACGCTGGAAAACGGGCGGCGTTTCCGTTATAATCGAGGGAAAATCGCCCCCGACTCGACGGCGAGGGGGACGCGCCATTTTCAGCTTCTGCACATTTTCGTTTTACGGAGCGTTTTATGAACGTTTATTTAGGGATCGAAGTCGGCACGGCCGGCGTTAAGGTGTTGGCCGGTCGCGCCGACGGTACGATTCTCGCAAGCGGCGTCGGGGAATACCCGCTTTACGCGCCGCGTCCGCTTTGGTCGGAGCAAAACCCGGACGACTGGTGGAACGCCGTCGTTAAGGTCGTTCCGGAAGTCGTTGCGAAAGCGGGCGTTAAGGGAAGCGACGTCAAGGCGATCGGCCTTTCCGGGCAGATGCACGGCTCCGTTTTTCTCGACAAAAACGACAATGTTATCCGTCCGGCGATCCTTTGGAACGACCAACGCACCGCCAAGGAATGCGTCGAAATCGAAGCGGCGGCGGGCGGTCGCGACAAGCTGATCGAGATGGTCGCAAATCCCGCGATGAGCGGCTTTACCGCGCCGAAAGTCGTTTGGCTCCGCAACAACGAACCGGAAAATTTCGACCGCGTCGCCAAGGTTCTCCTCCCGAAAGACGAAATCCGCCGCCGTTTGACCGGCGAGTACGCGACGGAAGTTAGCGACGCCAGCGGAACGCTTTTCCTCGACGTCGCGAATCGGCGTTGGTCGAAACCGCTCCTCGACGCGCTCCAACTCGACGAATCGATTCTCCCGACCGTCTTCGAATCGGAAGACGTTACGGGACGTCTTACGCCGCAAGTCGCGGAACAACTCGGGTTAACGACCGACTGTCTCGTCGTCGGCGGCGCGGGCGACTGCGCGGCGGGCGCGGTCGGGAACGGTATCGTTCGCAGCGGCGTTCTCTCGACTTCGCTCGGCACCAGCGGCGTCGCGTTCGTTCACTCGGACGAAGTTAAATACGACAAACTCGGGCGCGTTCACACGTTCTGCCACGCCGTTCGCGGCAAATGGCACATGATGGGCGTTACGCTCTCGGCGGCGGGTTCGCTGCAATGGTTCCGCGACGCGCTTTGCCCGGAACTTTACGAGAAAGCTAAAGCAAGCGGCCAAAACGTTTACGAACTTCTGACGGCGGAAGCGGCGGCGACGCCGATCGGCGCGGACGGGCTCTTCTTCCTCCCGTATTTGAGCGGTGAACGGACGCCGCACGCCGACCCGAACGCTCGCGGCTGCTTCGTCGGCCTCACCCTTTCGAGCGACCGGGGCCGAATCGCGCGCTCGATTATGGAAGGCGTCGCTTACTCTTTGCGCGAAGCGATCGACATTTTCCGCGGTCTCGGCGTTCCGGTCGGCGAAATTCGCGCGTCCGGCGGCGGCGCGAAGAGTCCGTTTTGGCGTCAAATCCAAGCGGACGTTTTCGGGAGCAAAACGACGACGCTCAACTCGGAAGAGGGCCCGGCGTTCGGCGTCGCGCTCTTGGCGGCGGTCGGCGGCGGCGAATACTCGAACGTCGTCGAGGCTTGCGACGCGACGATCCGTCAAGTTTCGGAACTCGCGCCTAACCCGGACGCGCAAAAGAAATACGACGCGGCGTTCGCGGTTTACCAACGCCTTTACCGCTCGCTGAAAGCGGACTTCGAAGCGATCTCGACGCTCGGCTGACGCTCAAGAGCCTTCTTCCCTTCCTTGTTTCCACCTCTTCGCGACCGTCGCTCCCGTCGTTTTTTCAACCGCGAGCGACGGTCGCGTGATTGTTTTGCCTTTCAACGTCCGCTCGCGCTCCGTCGAGAACAAAGTCTACGTCGGTTTCCGCGTTAATCCATCTCTATCCCGTCGACGTCGGCGGCGACGCTTCTTTTTCAACGTTAATCAAAAGGAGAACAACATGAACGCGCGCAACAACTTCGAGTATTTTACCGCCGATCCGTTTCGTTCGCTGCAAGAATTCGGGCCCGACGAGTATCGAACGCGGGAAGAGCTTTCGACGCTTATTCCTCAACTTCTCAATCTCGACGCTTGGCGCGTTTCCTACAATTATTCTTTGCAATTCCGAGCGTTTAAGACTTGGGTTTTGCCGGTCGCTAAATCCCGAAAATTTCGCTACTACCGAAAAAGATACGGTCTTGCGACCGGCGACTTGTTTACTTGCGCTTACGATTATTTAATCCTACGTCGCAAATTGGAGAAATTTAATTTAGAAAAACCGGAAACTTTCCAACGCTGGATGTATAAAGCGTCGCTTAATAGCGTCCGAAAGTTCGTTAAAACGTTCAAAACGCGCGAAGAATATATCGGCGTTAAAAACGGTAAAAAAAAGGACAGAACGCAAGGCGAGGAATACGCGGAGTATTTTCGGTTCATTCTTAAAGAAAAACAAGACGCGACGTTTTCGCTCGACTCGGAAGAACCGGAGCTTCCGTTCGACGCCGCGGCGTTCGAATCGTCGCCCGAGCGTCCGCTCCGTCCGCTCCGGGAGGCCTTCGCTCACTTTCAACGCGCAGATCCCGTAACGGCTTACGCAATGGCGGCGCATTTGACGTCGAAACTTACTTACGACGAAATTTCGAACGTTTTGGCGCTCGACTTGAAACCATACGCTCTGAGCCGACAAATTCGGCGCGGTCATCTCTACATCCTAACTTGGCTTTTCAAAAAAGGTTGCATTCCGCCGAAAACTTATTCCGCCGCGAAAGAAGCGCTAACGTCCTCGCGAACCCAATCCAGCAAAAAGCAATAACGCAACTCGTTTTTTCTCGCAACTTCCCCCTCGTCCAACCAATAGGAGACCGTCATGAGCCATCGAAAAGCCTCTTGGTTCCGCCGTATCTTTCGCCTCCTCTTTCCGCAAGCGCAAAAAGCGTCGTCGTTAACAACGCAAACGGAAAAGAAAACAGAAGAAGAATTAATGGCGGAAGCCCAAGCGGAAGAAGATTTGCGCATTTTTTTTAAGCGCCAAACTCTTCCTCCCTTCCGAAACAAACTCGAACGAGACGCAATCGGCAACTGGAATCAGCGCGGCGAGTCCAACTACCTTTTCGACGGCGGCTTAATAGATTGTATGATTTTGTATGCGTCGCCACTGCTGCACCTCTGCCGGCTCCTCTACCGCGAGGACAAGGATCTACGCTTCTTCTTCGAAGCCGATTGCCCGGAAGACGATCCGCTTTACTGGTTCGTCGAATTACAGATTCCGCCGGTAGCAAAAGGCAACGATGCGGTTCTTGCGGTAAAACTCGTCGTTCCCCCCTCCGCCTCGCTTCCTTACGAACGCTTGTTTTTTGCGTTCGAGGACTTTGCGACGCCGATTGAAAACAACGTCGCGGCGCTCACGCTCGACGAATTTCGCGAGCAATTTAAGAAAGGCGGCGTCGCGTTATTATTCTCTTCCGAGGGCGAAACCAAATTCGTCGAATCGCCCGGAAGTTTGCGTCTCCTCAATTTCGAGGAATTCGCGCGGCGCCAAGAATTGCAAAGTCCCGAACAAGCGTCCGTCGTCGAATAACGGTCGCGTTTTACTTCCTTGTCGATTCGCCGCTTTCCAAGAACGCAAAAAACTCGACGCTCTCTAAGAAAGCGTCGAGTTTTTCAACGGTTCGACGTTACACCAAGTCGAGAAAGCGCAAACGTTTAGCGCGCCGCGACCGCTTCGTTCGAGCGGAGGCTAAGGTTGAACGCCAACGCGGTTTCTTGACCGGCGGTCAGCGTCGCGTGTTGAACGTCTTCGAAAACTTGACCGTCGCGAACGGCGACGACGCGAATTTCGAACGAATAAGTTTCGCCAAACTCAAGGCTCTTCGCCGCGAACGAACGAACGGCGCCGGTTTGCTTCGTCCGGTAACCGTTGACGTAAACGACCGCGTCTTCCGGAACGAGCATGTTCAGGACGCCGGAACCGAGCGTCGGGTCGGCCTCCGGAGTCGGAACGGTTTCCGGAGCGACGGTCGGAGCCGGAGCGGGCGCGCCCGGGGTCGGAGCGTTAAGTTGCGTTTCGACCGCGTCTTGCGGAATCGCCGGGCTCGTCGCGTCTTGGTAGGGGCCGACTTGTTGCGCGTCCGTTTGGAGCGTCGGAGTCGGGGAAACGCCGGCGTCGAGACCGTCCGCTTGCGGCAAACCGGTTTTCGGATGTAACGCGTTCGTTTCGCCCGGAACGTAACCGTCGCCGCAGCAACGCGGAGCGTATCCGCCGTCGCAAGTCGTTTCTTCGCAAGCCGTCCAACACGGGTCGCACGGGCTCCAGCACGGATCGCAAACCGACCAGCAGGGGTCGCAGACGTAAGCCGGTTGGCAGAAGAGGCTGCAGTTCGAGAGGAGATCGCGGACGCCGCGCAAAATATTGCGCACCGGTTGGCCCGGAATATACGAGATTCGGTCGTTCCACCCGACGACGTACTCGCCGCAGGGGTCGCAAACGAACGCGCAAGGGTCGCAGCAGTCGACCGCCGACGGAATGCCGCCGCCGTAAACGACGCCGGAGTCGTCGCCGCAAGTCGCGCAACCGGAATAACTTTCGTTCGCGGCGCTTGTAAAGAACGGAGACGGCGCGGTCATTTCGCCGATCGTCAACGCTTCCCCGGCGAAGAGGGAACCGTCGTCGACGACGAATTCCGAAGCGGGTTCGGCGCTCTTGAAGAGACCGCCGTCGAAGAGACCGCCGAACGCGAACGCGCTCGGAGCGGTCGCCAAAAGCGCCGCCAGCAACGACGCGCGCAACGTCAAACCGTTGATTTTCATCTCAAAAACTCCTCTCGAAATATGGAACAACGTCCGCGGACGTTTTTATTCG
>JAZQAP010000652.1:0-3068 GCA_045545275.1 Thermoguttaceae bacterium
GTCAGGTCGGCGTTCGGATCCATCCAGCAAACCGGTTCGCTCCGTTCGAGGAAAAGGAGCGTGTTTTCGAGCCCGTCGGAGACGGAAGCGAGGGTAAGCCCGCGGTCTTGCAACGGAGAAGTCGGGGCGCCCGGTTGGAAGACGCTCTTCGGCGCGACGACGCAAGAGACGACGCAAGCGGCGGTTTCCGACGTCGCGTCGCTCCCGGAACGGCGGTAAAGGGCGGGCGTTTGCGCGTGGAATTGGCGGTTATGTTCGCTGTTCCAAGGCTCGTCGAGGCGAATTTGTTTGTGGAGCGTTTTGCCTTCGTCGCCGAGGTAGGGAAGAAGGTGAACGCGCCAGCTGTGCAGCGGGCCCTCTTGGTTCGCGGTGTAAAGAACCGGGAAGTTTTGGGAGTTGGCGACGTATTTTCGCGCCAAACGAGCGAGTTCTTCGAGGTTGCGGGTCGAATCTCGACGAAGAGCGGCGGTTTGGTTCGCGGCGATCGCTTTCGGAATCGACGCGCCGAGGAGCGTTCCGGCGATCGGGTTGACCAACGGAACGGAAGCGTTCGCTTCGAGCGCGAAGGTCAGCGCGGCGCCGTCCCGTTTCGGGAGCGAACCGACGAAGAAACCGCGAAGGAGTTCGCGAGCGACCGGGACGACGTTGTATTTCTCGGCTTCCGCGACCGACGCGGCGGATTTTTGATCTTCCGTTTTTTGGAGGGCGCGGAAACGGGCGAACGACGTAAAGTCGAGTGTCGCTTGATTCCCGAACAGTTTTTCGGCGAGCGTCGACGCGAAGGCTGCTTCCGCGTCGGCGACGACGGCGTCGGCGAGCTTCTCGAGACCGAGGAGCGTTTTATTCGCGGCGTCGGCGGACGCGAAGTCGAAGCGCGCGTTCGTTTGGAGCGCGTTGACGTCGAGTTCGAGGCGAGCGTCGATAAAGTAGTCGTCGAACGCTTTGACGGCGGCGCGCGTTTCTTGCGGCGCTTTGGCGAGCGCGGCGTCGAACGCTTGCGCGAGGTCGTTTCCGGCGAACGCTCCGACGAGCGCGGCGGCGGGGGCGACGTTGACTTCGCCGACGTAAATTTGGAGCGTCGCGTTCGATTCGGCGAGGAACGCTTCCAGTTTCGGGTTCGGCGTCGCTTTGAACCGCTTGAAGTAATCGGCGTCGAACTTTTTCGTTCCGAAAACGACGCCGGAACCGACTTCAAACGGCGGATTCGGCGCGAACGGCGCGGCGAGCTCGACGACGGCGGCGCGTTTCGATTTCGCAAGCGGCGCGTAAACGAAATATTCCGGCTCGTCGGCGCGCGGAACGATCAAGTAAACTTCGCGCAAACCGCGGTCTTGGCGATAACCGTCGAGGATCGGCGTCGCGGTTTCTTTGAACGCTTTGACCGACTTGTTGAGTTCGCGGCGAATTTCCTTGAGCGCCGTCGCGTCGAAACCTTGCGCGGCGAACGAGTCGACGAAGAATTTCGAGAAGGAGCGGTCGATCGCGTCGAGGTCGAGCTGCGCGAGGTCGAGGCGAGCGACGAGAACCGCGTCGGCGTCGACGAAGTTTTTAACGCGAGCGTAAGCGCCGGCGTTCGTCGCGGTTTGCGGCGCGACGGCGGATTGGGAGGCCGGCTTCGCGGTTTGCGTTTGACGGCGGATCGAAGTTTGAGCTTGGGCGACCGGCGACGCGGCGGCGAAAAACGCGGCGCCGAGAAGAACGGTCGAAAGGGCGGTGAAAACGTTGCGTCGCATGGGCGCGCCTTTCCAATATCGGGGAAACGTGTGTCGTTGTTGTTTAAGGGGAACGTCGCGGCGTCGCGGCGAACGCGGGATTATTCGGCGGTCGCGTCGGTTTCGGGTTCGGCGGCTTCGGCTTCGTCGAACTCGTAATCGATTTCGACGGCGTCGTAAACGTTGTTTCCGGCGGCGTTTTGCGTCGCGAAATACGCAAAGGCGGCGACGAAGAAGGGGCCGACGCCGGAGGCTTTCCCGAGCTCTTGGCCGACGTCGTATTCGGCGACCAACTCGGCGCCGTTTTGTTTCGGGAGAATCGAGCGGACTTGACCGCGCCAAACGGCGCGACGGAGCGGAACGACGTTGAACTGTTTCTCAAGGGCGCTCGCGTCGTCGACTTTAAAATTAGCTTGCGCGACGTCGTCGACGATTCGTTGAAGCGCGGCCAACATCTTGCCGGAGTCGACCGGAGCGTTGAAACGGAAGACGGCGCGCGAGGAAAGCGTTCCGGCGTCGACCGTCAACCGGGCGTCGACGAACGTCGTGTCGAAAATTTCGAGCGCGTCGCGGACGGAACGGGGCGCCGTCGCGGTCAACAGAAGTTGCGTTTGGCCTTTGGTCGCGACGTCGAGGAGAGGGCGCAAGCGGAGCGTTCCGCAGTACGCGGCGACGAGGGCGCGGTCGTTTTCTTTGAAAAACGACTCGATTTTGCGGTTTTCGCCCGGTTTGAATTTTTTGTAGTAAGAGCCGAACGCTTTCAGGTCGGGCGCGACGACGAGGAAACTTTTTTGGTAAACGGCGGCGGCGAGTCCTTGGGCCTGCGCGAAGGTTTTAACGTTCGCGGTCAGCGTTTCGAGTCGAGCGTCCTTCAAGTTCGCGACCGGAATAAGGAACGCGGCGCCTTCGCCTTTGGAGGATTGAACGACGAAGAACGCTTCGGACGCGCCGAGATTTTGGCGGAGTTGGGCGAGTTGGGTTTTGCCGTCTTCGGCGAGAGCGGCGAACGTCTTGGCGAGTTCGGCGTCGACTTTGGCGACCGACGCGGCGTCGTAACCGACGTTTTTCAGCGAAGTCGCGGCGATTCCGTCGAGCGTTTTCGCCAATTGGTCGAAGTCGACGTTTTCGAGGTCGACGCGAACGACGGCGAGCGTGTCCTTATTAATAAAGGGCGAGATCGACGCGGTCGCGGCGTCGGCGGCGAAGGCGGTCGTTCCGAGAACGAGCGAGAAAAGGGCGGCGCCGACGGCGGCGCTCGAACGGACGGCGACGCGCGCTCGTCGGCGGAGCGAGAAAATCGGCGAAAAAATCATCGTTGTTCCTTAATCAAAGGGTTGGCGAACGGGCGGACGGCGG
>JAZQAP010000653.1:0-1906 GCA_045545275.1 Thermoguttaceae bacterium
GAAGAGCGTCGCCAAAATTTCGCGAAGCGGCGCGACGCCGTCCCCCGGGAAGACGCGGTCGGAGTCGTGCAACTTTTCGCGCTCCGGCGTTCCCGGGTAGTCGTTCATATGGAAGATCGGCTGCGCTTTTCCGGAAACTAAGTTCAAGCTAGCGAACGAGTTGCCGCCGCGGTACAGGTGATAGGCGTCGAGCAGAAGCGCGGCGTCGGAGCGGCCCGTTTCGGCGCAAATCGCCAACGCGTCGGACAATTTTCCGAGCGTCGCGGAGGCGCCCCAAACTTCGAGAAGCGGTTTCACCCCGATCGGTTCGCAAAGTTCCAAAACGGCGCGATACCGTTCGGCGACCGCGTCGACCGGGATTTTTTCGTTCGCGCCGGACGCCGGGGCCGCGACGCAAGCGCAACCGATCGCCGCCAACGCCTCCGCTTCGCGCTTCAACTGTTCCAAACCGTCGGCGCGGCGCTTCGCGTCGTCGACGATCCAAGACGCGAACCCGATTCCGCCCTCGACGCGCATCCCCTCGCCGTCCAACCATTTGCGCAACTCGGCCAACTTCGCGGGCGAGTAATCGTCGGAATACGCTTGAAGGCGCGTTAGCCAAATTTCGACCGAGCGGTACCCGGCGGCGCGCGCGATTTTCAGCTCTTCCATCAACGGCAGATTATACGACAAAATCGTTCCGGTATTCAAACAGAAGCGAACTTTGCTCGCGTCCAACGTCGGCGCCGTCTTTTCCGCGCTCGCGGCGTTCGTCGAAGCGGCTTCTTGCGCCGCCGTCGTCCCGGAAACGGTCGAAACGCCCAACGCGGCGGCTCCGATTCCTCCGGCGGTTAAAGTCCCTAAAAAAGCGCGTCGCGTCGAATTTCGGTTCATTTTTTCGCTCCCGTTGCGTTAACTTCGTTTATTTTCAAAAAGACCGATAAAAGCGGGACGACGCGGCGTTTGCTCCGCGCCGTTTTTCAATTTCATTCGTTTTTCATCGCCGCGTCGAAGCGTTTTCCAAGACGTTTCTCGCGACCGTCGACCGCGCGTTCGATTTTTCAGACAAATATCAAACAAATCAAACGCGTTTGTTCCGTCTTCGCCTTCGCCCGGCGACAAGCGACGCCGTCCGCCGAAAGTCGCTCGACAAAACGCTCCGGCGCTACTCCAGCTTATCCATTTTCTCCATTTCGCCGGAACGCAACGCCAAATAGCTCTCGTAACGGCGCGCGTCGAGCCGACCGTCGGCGACGGCGTCCTTCACGGCGCACGACGCTTCGCAAATATGCGCGCAGTCGGGAAATTTGCACAGATTTTCATACGGGCGCAAGTCGCGATAATACCCGACGACCTCGTCCGGGTCGAAGTCCCAAAGCATAAACTGCCGAATGCCGGGCGTGTCGACGACGTAACCGCCGAACGACAGCTTCAACAGCCGCGCGGTCGTCGTCGTATGTTTGCCCTTATGATTCTCGCGGCTGACTTCGCCGACGCGCAGGTTCAAACTCGGGTCGATCGCGTTGAGCGCCGACGACTTCCCGACCCCGCTTTGCCCGACGACGACGCTTTCCTTCCCGACCAAAAGACGACGCAGCCGGTCGAGATTGAATCCGGTCTTCGCGCTGAAAAGGACGGTTTTGCACCCGGTTTTCGCGTATACGCCGACCAACGGCTGCAACGACGCGGGGTCGACCAAGTCGATTTTATTGATACAGATTACCGGCTTTATCCCGGAACGCTCGCAAGTAACGAGCAAGCGGTCGATCAGATTCGGCTTTAACCGCGGTTCGGCGGCGCTCGTTACGATCAGCGCTTGTTCGACGTTCGCGACGACGACGTGTTTGCGCTTCCAACTCGTTCGACTCAACGTTCCTCGGCGCGGCTCGACCCGTTCGACGACGCCCTCCAAGCGCCCGTCCGGAAG
>JAZQAP010000654.1:0-13548 GCA_045545275.1 Thermoguttaceae bacterium
TGTAAAATATCGTTTAAAACGAGCTTTCGCAAGTTTTAAGTTTCGCGTTCAACCTTTTCGCTTGAACTCGTTCGATTTTTTCGTTTGCCGCTCATTTCCGAGCGACTCACATATCTTACCGCCTTTTTTGTTTTCGTCAAGGGCTTTTTTGAAAATTTTTTATTTTCGTTTTCGCTTTTGACTTTCCGCTCGAAAGCGGTCGGCGTTCGTCGTCAGGCTCATTGCCGGCGACAGGTAAGAATATACCCCAAGAAACAAGAACCGCAAGGGGCTTTTTCGAAAATTTTCAAAAAAAGTTTAAAAACTTGTTTAACAGTTTTAAATTTTCCCCTCTTTATTATCGAAATAGGCCTCGACGGCATCGGGGCTTATTTTCGTCTAACCTCAAACAACTAAATTCCTCCCAAGCGCAGGAGTTGACAAATGGGTAATTTTGAAGCGTTTATCGACGATTATATGACCTATAGAACTCGCGAGTTTACGACAAAGCAAACCACCGCCGGTTTGGCGAGCGTTATCGCTGCCGGAACGGGAACCGCCCTCGGCGTTTTCAGTTTAATTAAACTCGGCCTTTTCGTCGCGTCGGTGGGAAGCACGGTTATTCCGGGAATTAATGCGCTGACCGCGCCGCTTGGAATTGTGGTAACGCCGTATATGATTATGCACGGTCTGAGAGCCGTCGCTCGCGACAATAGTTGGTCGCAGTTAGATCAATCGACTCGATTTAATATTATCGCGGGCGTCAGGTTTATCGAGCGTTTCATCACTTTAGATTTCAGCAATCTTTAGTAGACGATTTAACCGACTTCCGCTCGAACGGCAGACGCTCGAGCGGAAGCGAAATGTCGCCAACGCGCCGTAAAATCATTTTTCCCAAACGAAGAGCGTTCCGTGCCCGGGCAGAATCCAGAACCCGGCCTCACGCTCCGCTTCGTCGACCGGACGCGCGACGCCGTCGACCGGCGAGACGATCTTCAACGTCGAAAAGCCGTCCGGTTTGGCGAATTTCACTTTCACCGACGTTCCGAAGTTCAAATTAACCGCCATCGCCGCGACCGAGTCGCCGTCTTTTTGCGCGAATTCGCCGAGCATCAGTTTCGGCGTTTCCCCTTCCGCGTAAACGCCTTGCGACGAGAACGCCGCCGTCAAACCGGGCAAAACGTTCGTCGGAAGGGGCGGCAAACCGTCGGTTTCGGTTATCCCGACCGCGGTCGAACGCCAGCCTTTGAGGTAAAGTCCGAGCGCCTTCGCTTGAGCGTTGATTTCGCGCATGTACGTCCAAGAAAGCGTTTTGTTCCCGTTTTTGTCGATCGGCGAACTATGCCAACCGAGCGGGTAATAGAGGAACCACGTCAGCCCCTCCGCTCCGGCGGCCAACGCCGTGTACGCTTGGCACGCGTAACGAGCGGGCGTCGGCGGCGACGAATCCTTCATAATACACAAACTCGACCCAATATACCAAAACGGCAGCCCGTACTTTTGCGCGACGGAGCGCACCTCGAACAAGTCGTCGAAATGACTGCGGCCCCGTTTCCAGTCGCGCAAATCTTCCGAATACTCGATCATATAATTGTCGTAACTCAAAAGCTGCGGCTTCACCTCTTGGACGAAGCGCTCCAAATACTCGCGGTACGACCGCGTCCCCATCTGCGAGTCGACGTCGGCGCCGATCGTCGACGCGTACCCCGGGTACAGATTAATATAGGCGAGCTTCCCCGGCGCGTATTTCTTGATCGCCGCGACCGCCGCCGCCAACGAACGGAAATGATACGCGCCCGGCTCGTCGGTGATCGAGTACCCCAACACCGTCGGGTCGTTCTTCGTCGACTCGACGCGCTCTTTGATTTTCGCGTCGATTTCCGCCAATTTGGCGCTAATTTCCTCCTCCGAAAGCGGACGTTCGTCGAACCGCTCGACGTTCGCTTCGAGGATGCACTTCAAACCGAGTTTGCGGCAAATCTCGACGTCGTCGACGTTTCCGATAAACGCCGACATAGTGAAACCGCACTCGGCCATGCTCGCGATCCCCTCCGGAATCGGTTGATATTCCGCGCCCCAATGCGCTAGATGATCCCAAGGAAAGAGCGGAAAAAAGTCGTCCGGCAAGACGAGCGGTTCGAGCCCAAGCGACTCGGCGGTCGCGTTCGGGTCGAACGTCGGCGCTTCGTTTTGCGCGACTTGCGCTATTTTCCCATCTTTCGTATTTTCGCCGTTTTGTCCTTCTTGCGCCCAAGCGAAACCGGCGATTCCAGTTCCGAGCGCGAACGCAAGCGCCGTCGACGCTCGTTTCTTCCAACGTCCGTTTTTCATCGTAAATTCTCCGCTTTCAACGTTTGCGAAATCGACCGCCGGTTAAACGGCGTTCGTCGTCGGACGCGAAACGCCCTTTCGTCGCCCGCCCGCGCCGTCATTATACTCGAACGCCGCCCGCGACGCCAACGTTTTTTCGCCGACTTGCGCCTTTTTTGCGAAATTTTTCCCTTTCCTTAATTCCGCTATTCCCTCCGTCTTTCCCTTTTTTTGCATTTTATAAGGGCGAAGTCGGCTCGTCGTTTCCGATTTTCTTCCCTTTGGCGCTCTTATTTTTTTCCCCATTCTTGAAACCGCCGTCGTCGCGACGCTGGCCGCCCTCCTCCGCCAATCCTTGCCAACCGTTTTAATTGCAAGAAGTTAAGAAATTCTCGTCGACGAGGCGAACGTTTGCGTTTTACCGCCGCGTTCAAATTTCTTGAGAAAATCGAGAAAATTTTTATTTTTCCCCTTTACGAGCCGCGTTGTTGAGTTATAATACGGTTGTCGATTAAAGAAACGACGTTTTTTGACCGCGGGATGGAGCAGCTGGTAGCTCGCGAGGCTCATAACCTTGAGGTCGTAGGTTCAAGTCCTACTCCCGCAACTAACCGAACGCCGGCGACTTTTTAAGGGTTGCGTAAAAACGTTTGGTTGTTTTTTTGACGAACGCTTTTTTGCCTTTCGTCGTATATTTGGCCGCGGGATGGAGCAGCTGGTAGCTCGCGAGGCTCATAACCTTGAGGTCGTAGGTTCAAGT
This sequence comes from Thermoguttaceae bacterium, assembly GCA_045545275.1. Taxonomy (GTDB): domain Bacteria; phylum Planctomycetota; class Planctomycetia; order Pirellulales; family Thermoguttaceae; genus RUG369. Next base: position 3,050 of record JAZQAP010000654.1, read on the forward strand.
CCTACTCCCGCAACTGAAAAGCCGTCGAGAAATCGACGGCTTTTTTATTTCTTGACGTTTTTCTTTCGGATTTTGCAACTGTTGGCGACTATCGCGTTTCCCCACTAAGGCTCGGCTTATTTTCGCTTCGTTTATCAATTCCACGTTTATAAAGATCGCGCGGCGTTTTGCTTTCTCGCCGCCGATTTTCCGCGTTAGATTTTCGCTTTAAGTTAAGAGACAACAAGAGAATAAAAAAAGCCCTCCAATCGAGCGGTCCAGCTTTTTCGCGGACTCTCGAAAACGATCAATCGTCGTCTGCGGGCCCTCCTAAACCGACGCGACGGCGGCAACCGTTTCCGCGTTGTCGTCGATCTAAACGGCGACCGGCTTCGTCGTCCACGACGCGTCGCCATACCATTGAATAAATCGCCAAATTTCCAAGTTGACTTCGTCGCTTGATTCCGAGACGACGTAGAGTTCCGCCGCGTCGTGTAAGTCGCCGTCGTCGCGCTTCGAAACGCGAACGCGGTAGAGGTTGAACGTCGTTAAATCCTTCAAAACGACCGGCTTCCGATTTTTTTGCGGCGGAAAAATTCAAAAATTTTCATCGGTTTTTCTCCGCGTAATACGCGTGTAATTGCTTGTATTGTTCGAGTTCGAAACGCAAAACCGCGATTTCGTCGCGCGTCCGATCATACAAGAGCGCGGCGACCGGCGCGAACACGGCGGACGCGATCAAAATCCCGACCGTTAAGCCTTGCAGGAAAAGGGTATAATTCATTTTATTTCTTCCTCCGCTCCTTCGTAGTCTTGACCGTCAATCGCGATAATTCGCGCGGTTGCGTGGTCTCGGTACGGGCTTAAGCCGTGTTCTTGGTATTCGTAACGATCGGCAACGTCGGAGATTTTATCAAACGCTTCCGCTTCGTTTTCCGCTTCGACTTCAAATTCCGCGCAATCTTCCCAACGAACGAAAAAGCGGTATTTCATTTTGTTTTCCCCATCTTGAAAACCGTCGGCGCTTCGACGCAATACGCCAACGCGTCAAACTGCATCGCGTCGACTTCCGCGCAAACTAAGCGGCGTACAAGTTCGGCGCGCGACCAACCCGCGACTTTCGCATATTGGTCTATTTTATCGGCAACGTGTAGCGGAACGGATATGGTAATTTCGACAGGTTGCGTCATTTTGTTTTCTCCTTGGCGCACGTCTCTCTTCGTGAGTCCACGAAAACAATAAGGGGGATCGGTTCAAAATTAAGCGTTGGTTGGTTCGTCGGCATCTTGGTTCCTACTTACAGCGCGGGAACGTCCGCGCCGGTACTGCTACATAACATAAACATTATCGCCGTAATGATCGACCGTATTCGCGTAAACCCACGTGGCGTCGCTGGTTAAGGGGTTGAAGCCCCAAACCTTGTACTCCGGAGGGTATTCTTTTAACAATTCAATCAATTCGGCAACCGACATTTTTTCTTCGCACAGCGCGGGAACGTCTTTCGGGCGTTCGCTGTCGGGGTCGGTCTGAAATTCCATTTTGTTTTCTCCTCACAGCGCGGGAACTATCCAAACGTCCAGCCCGTCGGCTTGTCGGGCGAAACGCACAAAACCATATCTAAAAAACTACCAATTTCAATATAAGGCGCGTAGTCAACGCAGGTTGGGCGACCGCGCGATTCCCAAACTTCATACGCTTTTTTCAGTTCTTCGAGAAGTTCGGGCGAATCGCAAATAACGTCCGTTTCAAAATTGAACGGGGTAAAACGTTCATATAAAAACGAAACGGTCTTGCCGTTTTTGTGTGCGTAATAAACAACCTCTTTCATTTTTCAACCTTTTTCAACAAACGCAAAACGTCGGCGGTAAATTCCGCGTGAGTTTCGCAAGTAAAAGCGCCGTTTATGAGGTATTCCAAACAACGCGAAATAAACTCCGTGTCGCGCGGTTCGCGAACGTTTCGTTTTTTCGGGTTGGACGATTCATAATATCGCGCGGCGTATTTATCGGGCAAATAACCTTCTTTTTCCGGCGGAATAAAAACGGGAAGCGGCTTGCCTTGTTTCCGCAATCTTTCCGCTTCACCCGGCTCAAGCGGCAACGGTTCCGGCGCGGCGAACAAGTCGGCGACGTTCCGGTAATGTTCAACCGCTTTTGCCTTCACCCCCGGCAAAAGGTTTTCGAGCGCGTGTCCGAATTCGTGAACAACCGACGCGCGAACGCCGCCAAAATCGAAACCGTTCAGCGTCGCGACGCCGTTCGAGTATTCGCCGCGACCGTCCGACAAAACGGGCGAAATTTTCACGTCCGCCAAAGCGTCCGCGCTATGTCCGCTATTTTCCACGATTCGAGCGATAAAATCAAGCCCCTCTTCGACCGCTTGCCGAATTTCTTTTTCCGGCATAAGCGCTTGCGCGTCCGACGGTTGGAACTTTGCCGGAATTTTCGCCCGCAATAGGTCGACCGTTTCTTTCGACGGCGGCGCGAACGTCCAACCGTTTGCGGCGAAAAACTTTTCGATTCGCTTGTCGCGTTCGGAGTCGACGCGATCTTGAACCGCCGACGGCGGCGAAAACGCTTTTCTCGGCGCGTCCGATTGCGGCGCTTTCGCTTTCGCGTCGGCGGCGTAGCGTCGCAGGATTTCGGCGGCGGCGTCTTCGCCCCCGACTCCCCGAATTGCGTCGGCGAGCGACGCGGGCGCGTTACTCGGTTTGTCGTCGGAAGCGGCGGTTTCCTTTGGTTTTTCCGTCGGCGGCGTTAAGTCGGCGGTGGTCGCGCGGTACGTCGTCGCCGGTTTCGCGAGGTCTTCGAATTTGAGCTTGCCCGACTTCCAAAGTTCGAAACGTTTTTCGCCGAGCCATTCGCGTTGAAACGTTTCCGGTTGCGACTCGAAATAGTCCTTGAACGTCGTTTTCGCCGCGACTTGCGAATAGGTTCCGTCGGCGTTTTGCGCGGGACGTTCGGCGGTTTCCTCGATCTTTTCGCCGGTTTTGGGGTCGATAAGGTCGACGACCGGGATAAGCGTCGACCGACAGTTCGGGTGGAGCGGGGGCCGCCGGGCGTGTTTCATCTCGTCGCCGCGCCACACCGTCCCGTCGAGAGCGCCGCAAATATGCGACGTTCGCGCGTCGAGCGTCGCAAGAAATTCGATTCCGTCGATTGCGTCCTCGTTCGCGAAAAGCGTTTCCGCCCGCGCCGCGTTCGAAACGCCGTTGATGATCGTCCGCGCGACCGTTCGCGCCGAGTTCCGCGAAACGTTGCAGGCGTTCCAGACGTTCGCCGCGACTTCGTCGACCGAAAGTTCCTCGATGGCGCCGCGCTGGACGGCTTGCGCGATACGGTTGAGTCGGGACGTTTTTTGGGGAGCGCGAAGAAACGAGCGTCGCGCGTCGCGCCGTCAATTTTTGGGAAAACGGGAGCATTGCGGCGGCGGGCGACGGCGCCGACTCGACGCGTTTCCGGCGGTTCCAAGACTTTCGCTTCGCTTTTCCGATAGTTCCGGCGGTTCCGCGTCGCCGGTTGTTCGACGCTTCGGGCGTTCCCGCTTTTAACGGCTCCGAGGTTCCCGAGCGTTTCCGACGGTTCCGCGTCGCCGGTTGTTCGACGTTTCGGGCGTTCCCGCTTTTAACGGTTTCAAGTTCCCGAGCGTTTCCGACGGTTCCGCGTCGCCGGTTGTTCGACGCTTCGGGCGTTCCCGCTTTTAACGGCTTCGAGGTTCCCGAACGTTTCCGACGGTTCCGCGTCGCCGGTTGTTCGACGCTTCGGACGTTCCCGCTTTTAACGGCTTCGAGGTTCCCGAACGTTTCCGACGGTTCCGCGTCGCCCCCGTCCTGTTCAAACGACGAAAATCCGGTAAAATGTCGTTAACGCGCGACGGCGGTTCTCCGCTCGGGCTCGGTTTGCGCCGAGTCGAACGCTTCGAGAGAACGTCAACGTCGCTCAATTCGTCAAATTACGCGATTTACAGAATTTGCGCGACTTGCGCATTTCGTTAAAATAAAAAGTTCACGCAATTTAAGAAAGGTTTAACGCATGACCGACGCGCTTTCGGCTCGCGATTATTTTCAAGCGTTCGACGTCCTGAACGTCGACGGTAAAAAATACGGCTATTACCGCCTCGCCGCGTTGGAGGAACGCGGGCTGACGAAACTCGCCGCGCTCCCGTACTCGATTCGCGTTCTCCTCGAAGCGACGCTGCGCAACTGCGACGAATTCGCGGTTTCCAAAGCCGACGTCGAAAATTTGGCGCGTTGGACGCCGAACGATCTCGGTTCGCTCGAAGTGCCGTTCAAACCGGCCCGCGTCATCTTGCAAGACTTCACCGGCGTCCCGGCGGTCGTCGACTTGGCCGCGATGCGCTCCGCGATGAAGCGTCTCGGCGGCGACCCGAAAAAAATCAACCCGCTCATTCCGGTCGATCTCGTCGTCGACCACTCGATTCAAACCGACTACTTCGGTTCCGCCGATTCGCTCCAAAAGAATATCGACCGCGAATTCGAACGGAACGCCGAACGCTATTCCCTCCTCCGCTGGGCGCAACGTTCGCTCGACAACTTCAACGCCGTTCCGCCGTCCGTCGGGATCATTCACCAAGTCAACCTCGAATTTCTCGCTCGCGTCGCGTCGACCGTTTCGAACGACGAAACGAAAGCGGCCGGCCTCGACGGAATCGTCTTCCCGGACTCCGTCGTCGGCACCGACAGCCACACCGTTATGATCAACGGCCTCGGCGTCCTCGGTTGGGGCGTCGGCGGGATCGAAGCGGAAGCGGTCATGCTCGGCCAACCTTACTACATGCTCGCGCCGCAAGTCGTCGGGTTCGAGTTGAAAGGTTCGCTCAAAGCGGGCGTTACCGGCACCGACCTCGCGCTGACGATCGTTCAAATCCTTCGCAAAGAGGGCGTCGTCGGGAAGTTCGTCGAATACTTCGGCGACGGCGCGACGAGTCTTCCGGTCGCCGACCGCGCCGTTTTGGCGAATATGGGCCCGGAATACGGCGCGACGACCGGCTTCTTCCCGATCGACGAAAAGACGCTCGACTTCCTCCGCGAAACCGGTCGCGACGCCGAAACGGTCGCGCTCGTCGAAGCCTACTCGAAAGCGCAAGGCCTCTTCCGCTCCGCCGACGCGCCGACGCCGAATTACACCAAGGTTCTCACCCTCGACCTCGCGACCGTCGAACCGTCGTTGGCCGGGCCGAAACGTCCGCAAGACCGCGTTCCGTTGAGCGAAATGAAGTCGGCGTTCCAAAAATCGCTCCGCGCGCCGATTTCCGAACGCGGTTTCGCCCTCTCCGAAGAGGAAGCGAACAAAAAGGTTAACGTCGTTTGGGACGGTTCCGACTGCCCGGAATCGCCGCGCCTCCCGAAAACCGGCGTCGACGAAATCGGCCAAGGCGCCGTCGTCGTCGCGTCGATCACCAGTTGCACGAACACGAGCGCGCCGCGTTTGATGATCGCCGCCGGTCTCCTCGCGAAAAAAGCGGTCGAACGCGGTTTGCGTCCGAAATCTTACGTCAAAACGAGCTTCGGCCCGGGCTCCCGCGTCGTCGTCGACTACCTGAAAAAAGCCGACCTGATGGCGCCGCTCGAAACGCTCGGTTTCAACGTCGTCGGATACGGCTGCCTCACCTGCATCGGAAACAGCGGCCCGCTTCCGGAACCGGTCGCGAAGGCGGTCGTCGACGGCGACTTGGTCGCCTCCGCCGTTTTGAGCGGGAACCGCAACTTCGAAGGGCGCGTTAACCCGTTGGTTAAGGCGAATTACCTCGCGAGCCCGCCGCTTGTCGTCGCGTTCGCGTTGGCCGGAACGACGAATATCGACATGACGACGGAACCGCTCGGCGTCGACCAAAACGGCGCTCCGGTGATGCTCGCCGATATTTTCCCGTCGAACGAAGAAATCGACGCCATCGCCAAAGACGCGCTCGACGGCGAAGTTTACGCGGCCAACTATCGCGGCGTTTACGACTCGAACCCGCTTTGGAACGCGATTCCGACCGAAGAAAGCGAACTTTTCGACTGGAACGCCGACAGTACTTACGTTCAAGAGCCGCCGTTCCTCGCCGAAATGACGAAGGAAGCCGAAGAGCCCGCCGCGATTACCGGCGCCCGCGCGCTTCTCGTCCTCGGCGACAGCGTTACAACCGACCACATCAGCCCGGCCGGCGCGATCAAGAAAGACTCCCCCGCCGGTTCGTTCCTGTTGAACTCCGGCGTCGAATTCCGCGACTTCAACAGTTACGGCTCGCGCCGCGGAAACGACCGCGTCATGACCCGCGGCACCTTCGCCAACATTCGCATTCGCAACCTGTTGGCGCCGGGCACCGAAGGCGGCGTTACGAAGTTCCTCGGCGTTTCGGCCAACGACGGCCCGGTCGAAAGCGTTTACGACGCGGCCCTGAAATACCGCGAAACGAAGACGCCGCTCGTCGTCTTGGCGGGCGCGGAATACGGCACCGGGAGCAGTCGCGACTGGGCGGCCAAGGGCACGACGCTTCTCGGCGTCCGCGCCGTCATCGCGTCGAGTTTCGAACGGATCCACCGCGGGAACCTCGTCGGAATGGGCGTTCTTCCGCTCGAATTCGTCGACGGTCAAACCCGCGAATCGCTCGGCTTGACGGGAACGGAACTCTTCGACATTCCGACGCTTAGCGACGATTTCGAACCGCGTTCGGAAATTGAAGTCGTCGCGACGTCGACGGACGAAGCGACGCTCGGTCAAAAGAAGACGTTCAAGGTTCGCGTCCGCATCGACGCGAAAGTCGAACTCGTTTATTACAAGAACGGCGGCGTTCTGCAAACCGTTTTGCGCCAACTCTTGACGAAGTAAGCGCGCTTTTCGCCGCCGCGTCCTTCCTTTAACGCGACGGCGATATTATTTAGTGGAACGTCTCCTCGGGCGAGATTTTGTTCGAGGAGACGTTTTTCTCTAAAACGTTTCTTTCTTCTCTCCGCGCCGTTAAGCGCTCGGGTTTCAATATTTTTACGCTTTTTCTTCTTTTTTAAAAAAAGTTCCCGCTTGCGCTTGCCCCCCACCCACATTAAAAGTATAATAAATTATTGGCGCTGGATCGACTTTTTCACCCTCAAATTCGGTTCCGCGCGCATTTCTCGGTTCGCGCCAAAACGGAGTTTCAGGTTGCATAATTCGCCCGCGCGGTTTTAAACATTTTTGCGCAACGCAATAAAACTTTTTTTTCAGATAAACCTATCGAAAAAGGAAGACTTTATTATGTTCAAAAAAATGTTTCTTGAAAAAAAGTCTCGCTCTTCTCAAGCTCGTTCGCGAACGTTGAAATTAGAAATCTTAGAAGAGCGCGCGCTTTTGTCGGCAACCTCTTGGGAACCCGCGTCGCAACTTTACGGGCCGCCTTCGTTCGAAGTTTGGCTCGATTCGCGATCGCGACAGGTCGCGTCGAACGCCGCGAGCGCGCCGGACGCCGAACTCGACGCTCTTATCGCGTCGCTAAACGCCGTTTCTATCGAAACGCTTGAAACCGAAACGGAAATTCCCGTCGAGTTAGACGGCGAAGAAGAAACCGCGTCGACCGACGCCGTCGTCCGTCGCGTCGTTTTTGAAGAATACGCGACTGGCTTGGAATCGGACGCCGACGTCGTTATCGTCCCGCAACTTTCGGACGACGACTCGAACGCGACGGTTCAAAGGGACTTGACCGCGCGTTACGAAACCAAAATCGCGCGATAAGCGCTAGCGCATCGAGGAGAATTCAAAAATGAAAATCGTTATCGACGTAAAACCTTGGCAATGGACGGTAAACGGCGTTCGCGCTTTTTTCGTTGGCTCGACGCGTTTAACGCCGGTCCGGCGAAGTGGACGTTCGTCGGAACCGCGCCGTTTTTAGCCGCCGTCCTTCAAGACCTAGCGTACAAATATTCCGTTTCGAGAGACGCCGCTAAACATTTAGATTCGACGGAACTCGTTCTTCTAACTCCGCTTATGCTCCTTCAAACTTATCTCTGCGCTCGAACCGTTTTCGAACGCCGTTTCGACGTCGGCGCTATTTTTTGTAAATTCATTGCGGCGTATGCGTTTTTCGTTACTTTCCTAATGTTTAACCGCGTCGCAAAACTTGAAAAAATTTTAAAGCCGATCTTCGATTATTTTATTTGGTTGTTAGCGTGGTAAAATCGACCGTCCGTCCGATTTGTTCGCGTTTTCCCGCCTCTCCCCGACCGCGTCGCCTTTGTTTTCAACGTTTGCGACTCGGTCGTTTTTTTTCCGCCGCGTTTTGCGACGCCGTGTCAAAAATTTTATCTCTTTTTCGGCGAAAATTCTTCTTTTTCGCTTTTTTCGCTTGACTTTCCAAACGCGGCGCCGAATAATATATTACCAGAAATAGCGGTAAACGTCGCGTCCCGCTTTCGCTAATTTTCGCGACGAGAACGCGCTCGCCGCTTTCGCCGCCCTTCGTTCGACCTAAAAAGGAGATCAAAATGACGCCGCAAACGCCCTCCGTCTCGCCTCCGTCCGACGCCGCGTCGACGCCCGTCGTCGAATCGCCCGAAACGCCGAAACGCCGTCGGTTTCCGACGTTAACGTTGAAACCGCTCCTTTGGACGGTCGCGATATTGGCGCCGCCGCTCGCTTACGTCGCGCCGATCGGGTTCTTTCTCCCGGAACTGTTGAACGGCCCGGAAATCGTTCAATTTCATTTGCCTTGGGGGCCGACGCTCCTAATACCGCGTTTGCTTCTTAAAGTCGCGATCGCTTTGACGCCGGTCGTCTTTTGGCTCGCGGCGCCGCTCGGAACCGTCGCGTCGGTCGGAGCGTTCCGCCGAAGTCGCCTCGTTTGGGCGAAGACGCTCGCGGCGCTCCTAATCGTCGCGAACGCTTGGCTTTTGCTTACGCGCCCCGGGGTATTTTTACTTGAAGACGTCGCGCCGGAGTTCGTCGTCGATTTTTTATTGTCGATTTAGCTTGTCGACGCCGATTTTTAAACGTCGTTAACCCGGCGAAGCCGCGCTCGCTCCCGAAAAGAACGAAAGGAACCGTTATGTCGAATCCAACGCTCCCCGCCGTTTCCCGCGACGCCGCGCCGCGTCCCGGTTTTTTCGCCGATTTCAAAAGTTGGCCGTTCGAAACGTCGACGTTCGCGGGACTTGCGCTCGCGCCGCTCCTTTTATCCGCGCCGTATCTTTTAGCGCTCTTCGCTTGGCGCGGCGAGTTGAATTGCGCGGAAATCTTCGCGACTTTTCCCCTCGCGGTCGTTTTTCTCCTCGCCGCGGCGCCGACGGCGTTGCAATGCGTCGCGACGGTCGCCCTTTGGACGCGCGTTCGACGACTCGGCGTCGTCGGAACGCTTTACGCCGTTTTGGCGACGCTCGCGAACGCCGCGCTCGTTTGCGTTCTCGCGAACGCGCTCCTTTAACGCCCGACTCGCCCGTTTTGCTCGAAGGAGTTTTCCAATGACCGAACTTGAAAAAACGCTCGAAACGTCCGTCGACGTTCGCCCCGACGCGCCGTCGCGTCCCGGTTTTTTGACCGATTTAGGCCGTTGGTTCCTGAAAACGCCGACGCTCGCGCTCGTCGTCTTCGCGACGCCGTTTTATCTCGCCGCGGCGCCGCTCTTCCTCCTTTTTACGATCGGGAAAGAGACGACGGAAAGCCCGCTACTTTTCGCGAGCGTCGCCGTCGCGTTGACTTTTTGCGTCGCGCTTCCGCCGCAACTCGCTTTCGTCGCGCTGATCGGCCTTTGGATTCGCGCTTGGCGACGCGACGCCGGACTCGGCGCGAAGATTCTCGTCGCGTTCTTAACGCTTCCGTATTTGGCGGCGGCGACGTTTCGACTTTGGGCGTCGTCCGCCCTCGAACTTCTCCAACGTTTCAACGCGTCTTGACTCTTAACGTTCGTCGAATTTTGCGGCGAGAAACGAACCGGCGTCGAAAATCCGTTCGCGACGTCGGTCGCCCCCTTCCCGCTCTCCCTAAGCGAGAAATCTACCGCCGTCCCGACTCCCTTCGCAACGACGGCTCAACTCGATTCTGTTCCTAAGGGCGGCGAAACGAAACGGCGTTCGGCAAGGAAACGCCGCCGTTCGCTTCGAAGACACGACGTCGCAAACATCGCGGGTAAGTCCCGAAACGCTCGTTAACGTTTCGCCGCTTTTAGGAATCGAAAGAATCGCCTTTCACCTATAAGAGAAATCGCCAAATAAAATTTGCGAAAAATTTTCTCGTTTTTTAAAAAATTTTCGGAACTCTCCGGCGCGCCCCTCAAAAACGCGAACGTCCGGTTAAAAACGACGTTCTTTTCGAATATCGTCGCGTTTTAAGAACCGCGGCCTCGATAAGATATAGCTTAAAAACCCGAGCTCCGTAAAAAACAAGAACGTAAAAAATAAGAACGTAAAAAATAAGAACGTAAAAAACAAGAACGTAAAAAACAAGAACGTAAAAAACAAGAACGTAAAAAACAAGAACGTAAAAAACAAGAACGTAAAAAACAAGAACGTAAAAAGACGGAGGCCGAATTTGTCGCGGCGGGTTTAAGGGCCGGGG
>JAZQAP010000655.1:0-4104 GCA_045545275.1 Thermoguttaceae bacterium
CGCGCTTTGGCAAGAAGTCGTTTCGGAGGGCGGAATCGAGGACGGGTTTGTCGGATGGACGCACGCTTGGCAAACGGACACGGCGCCGTTTAAGGGCGTTACCGTTTCGATGCTCGGCTGTCCGTCGGACGGCGGCGCGTCGCAACCGTCGTCTTTCTGGAACGAAGGTCAACGCGGGAGCTATATGGGCTCGCTCGGCGACACCGTCTGCAACGTCGCCGAAAACGACGTGCAAACGCGCGGCTTCTTCCCCGGTTCGATGGGGATGCTCCAAGGTTGCTTCGGTTGGGGACGCGGCGTTAAGTGCAATAATTTCTCGACGTTGACCGACGGTTCCTCGAACACGCTCGCGATTTCCGAAGCGGTCGTCGCGACCGAAGGGAACACGCGCAAAGTTAAGGGCGGCGTCGTTTATATGGACTGGCCGACGTCGCCGAACGGCTGCTTGGCGAAGGTCGACGCGTCCGACCGCACGATCATGAACGGGAGCGCGTTCGTTTGGGAAGGTCGCGGGCAACACTACACCGACGGTCGCCCGAGCGTCATGTGCTTCACGACCGTTCTTCCGCCGAACTCGCCGTCTTGCACGCACGACGCGAGCCACCCGGGGCGCGACCCGTCGTATTTGAGCGCGTCGAGCAACCACAGCGGCGGCGTCAACGCGGCGATGGCCGACGGTTCCGTCCGCTTCGTCAGCGAAACGATCGACTGCGGGTCGAACCTGAACGAAACTTGGTACTTCGACCGCGACCCTACGGGCAAGAGTCCGTTCGGCGTTTGGGGCGCGCTCGGTTCGATCGCCGGCGGCGAAACCGACGTTCAATGACGTTTAAGACGAGGAACGCTTAACGAAAAGGAGACGTAAGATGAGAAAATTACGGCGCTTAGGTTTTTGCGCGATTCTCTTGAGCGGCGCGGCGCTCGTCGGATGCGGCAAGGCGGCCCCGGACGGGTTCCCGGAGACGCAGCCCTTTACGGTGAAGGTCGTCGACGGCGGCAAGGGAATCGAAGGCGTTCAGATTACGTTGGCGCACGCCGATCCGAAAGGCGTCGGCGCGGTCGCCGGAACGACGAACTCGAGCGGCGTCGCCAAGATGACGACTACGTTCAAAAACTTCACCGCCGACGGCGCGCCGGCGGGCGAGTACCGCGTTCAGTGCGTCAAAGACCCGGTCGTCGACCATTGGAAAACCGACGCGGAAATGTCGGCGATGTCCCCCGGCGAACGGACGGAATACTTCAACGAATGGAAAGCGAAGTGCGACGAACTGCCGCGCGAAGTTCCGAAAGCGCTCGGGAATTACGACGCGACCCCGTTGACCGCGACCGTTTCGGCGGGCGGCGGCGAACTCGTCGTCGACGTCGCCGAATACGCCGAATAATCTCGACGTAAAAGCGCGACCGCGTTATAGAAAACGAGGAGCGGAACGGCGAAAACGTCCCGCTCCTTTTAACGTCGAATCGGGCGACGCTTTGTCGTAAAAGCGCGTCGCCCCCCGTTGCGGTTTCGAGGCGGCGCGGTATAATGACGTTCAACTTCGACGCGGCTATTTTTTAGCGGCCCGTTCGCGTTGAAACGGAGAAAATATCGCAAAATTTCGCAAAATGTCGCGACGTCGGAACTTTTAGGCTCCGCCGAGCGTATAATAGACGTAAACCGCTTGACGCGAACGTTTAAGCGCGTTAAAATGGGCGGTTTGGCGAGGTCGCGTCGATAAAACCGGCGCGGCGCGATATTGTTTTTTTTATCGGTTGCGCAAAAAGCGCGAAAATTGGGGAAATAGGTAAAATGAGCGTTTCCAAAACGAACAAAAGCGGCTTCACTCTCGTCGAGTTGTTGGTCGTCATCGCGATTATCGGGATTTTGATCGGGCTTCTTCTCCCGGCGGTCCAAGCGGCGCGCGAGGCGGCCCGTCGCATGCAATGCACGAACCAACTGAAACAACTGCAACTGTCGTGCCAAATGTACCACGACGCGCACAACTCCTTCCCGCCGGCGCGCGGCGGCGGTTCGGTCGTTTGCTACAACTACGCGAGCCACTTGTTCTGGCTGATGCCGTACACGGAACAATCGGCGTTCTACAACGACATTGTTTCGAAGGGCGTTCCGAACGCGCAACACAACGACGGACAAGCGTACAACGCGACCTTCACGCACCTCCTTTGCCCGTCCGACGGGAACTCGAAACAAACGTCGAGCTGGGTCGGCAACGTCTCGAAAACGAACTACGTCGGCTCTTGGGGCGACTCGATTTGCCAAACGGACGAATCGGCGATGACGTCGCGCGGCTTCTACCCGGGCGGTCTCTTCTGCCCGCAAAGCTACAACGATTCGCGCACGGTCGCGACGCGCACGATGAGCTCGATCACCGACGACACGTCGAACACGGTCGCCTACTCGGAAACGGTCTGCGGCGCGACGCAAGGGACGAATAAAGTCAAGGGCGGCATTATGGTTCTCGGCAGCGACGACGTCGTCCGTCCGCGCAACATTTTGAACAAGGTCAACGCGACCGACCGCACGGTCTTCGACGGAACCGCCGCCACGTTTGAACGCGGTCAAAACTTCGCCGACGGGAACGTCAGCGTTACCGGTTTCCAAACGATTATGCCGCCGAACTCGCCGAACGCTCGCAACTACGGGAGCGGCAACGGTCAAAGCGGTTGGGGTTACGGGATTTGCTCCGCGTCGAGCAACCACAGCGGCGGCGTCAACGCGGCGATGGTCGACGGTTCGGTTCGCTTCGTTAGCGAAACGATCGACTGCGGCGATATGGACGCTTGCGTCAACAGCGGAAATTACCCGACGATTCAAGCGTCGCACGGGAAAGAATTTAGCGGCAAGAGCCCGTACGGCGTTTGGGGCGCGATGGGAACCGTCCAAGCCGGCGAAACCGATCTCCAATAACGGCGTTTCGGGCAAGCGCTTGGGCGGCGTTAGGTTTGAACGCGCCGTTCGCTTGACGTAACGCTCGGCGAAAGCCGCTCGGAAAACCGGGCGGCGTTTCTTTTTTTGAGACAAAAACGTTAAAACGAAAAGGAAAATAAGCGATGAAAAATCTTTATTGCGCGGCGGCTGTCGTTTTGTCGTTGGCGGTCGTCGTCGGTTGCTCGGGCAAACCGAAGGGGTTCCCGAAGGTTACGAAGTGCGAAATCGTCGTCGTCGACGGCGGAACGCCGATCGAAGGCGTCGAAGTTTCGCTGTTCGCGGAAACGCCGATTAACGGCGCGCTCGTCGGCGGCAAAACCGACGCGAACGGCAAATGCGTCGTTCAAACGACGTTCGCGAACTTCGTCGCGCCGGGCGCTCCGGACGGTTCCTATATCGTCGCGCTCGTCAAAGACCCGGTTCCGACTATGCCGGAGCTGACGATCGAAGAGATGGCCGATATGTCGCAAAAGGAAATCGAAGATTACCGCCAAGAACGCAAAGCGGAAATCGCCGCGATGGAGCAAATTATTCCGGTCGACTTGACGAAACGGATGACGACTCCGCTGACGCTGACCGTTCCGGGCGAAAAAACGACGACGGTCGACGTCGCCGAATACGCCGAATGACGCTTTCGCGTTCGCTTTGTTAAGCGTCCGATTTTGAAAACGCGCCGTCGAGTCTTTTTCTCGACGGCGTTTCTCTTTAAAGGTTTTCTTTTTTTGCGTTTTTTGCGCGCCGAATCGGGGCAATTTTGGAATTTAGGCGCCCCCGTCCGTTGAAATTTCGGCGGTTTCCGGTATAATTAAAGAGTCGACCTGTCGTTCTTTCGCGGCGTTTCGCCCCTCTTTAAGCGGAAAGACGGCGCCGGTCGACGCGACGACGTTCGGTTCCGTTTCGACGCGTCGCTTACGTCGAACGGTCGAGCGCCGGAATTTGGGCGCTTTGCGGAATTTAGGCGGTTTTCGGAGAACGGGCGACGCTCGCCAACGTTCGAAAACGCCGGTTTCGCCGAACCGCGTTCGACGCAAGCGCCGTCCGACCCCATCAGCGAGGAGACTTTCCCTTGTCCGACGACAATCAAAACAACGACGACGCGGATTTCCGCGAAAATTCGGAAAACGAAGAGCGCCCGAACGACGACGAACGTTCCGACGCGGAGAACTCGAACGCCG
>JAZQAP010000656.1:0-7491 GCA_045545275.1 Thermoguttaceae bacterium
CGATACCGCGACTTCCGCGACGCGCCGCTCCGCAAGTCGCCGGACGTCGGCGGGGCCCGCGCCGAGTTGGCCGACTATTACCGGCGAAACCGCGACGCGTTGGCGCGGGGCGTCGAAGTCGACGACGAACGGCTCCGCGAAAATTGGCAGGTCGACGCGCAACATTACGCGGTCGAGGCTTGGTCGGCGTCGGAAGCGTCTTTCTGGTGCGAGTTTCAAAACGACGCTCGTCGGGCGGCGCAAGAGACCGGCGGCGGCTTGACGGCGGTCGAAGTCGCGCGGAAAATCCGAACGAACGGGCGCGGCGAACCGCTTCGACGCGGTTGGGTTCCGAACGACGCCGACGTTCTCACCGCCTTTATCGACGCGGGCGAACATTACCTAAACTACCAAGTCGCCGCCTTTTCTCGCGATTTTTCGACCGCGCACGTCGTCGATTTCGGGATTTGGCCGGAACAGCCGGGGAACGTCGCGTCGAAAAAGCGGTACGCCGTCGACCTTCAAGACGTTTACCAAAGCGGCGACAAGTTCGACCGCCTCCGCGCCGCGACGCTCGACCTCCTTATCCGAATCTTTGAAGAGCAATATTTCGACGAATACGGCCGCCCGCTCGACGTTTCGGTCGCGACGCGCTTTCCGCAACACGCTCGGCCGCGCGGTCGGCAAACGCGAAACTTCCCGCTTCTCGCGATTTGCGGCGTCGACTGTTCCGACGGCGAAATGGAGCTTGCGCTTTGGGGCGCGATCGACGATTTTCATCGGCTCGACGGCGGCCGCTTCCTCGGTCTCGCGATTCCGACTTACGGGATCGAAGCGTCGAGCCGTTTGGTTCGCTATTACGACCTCAAACCGGGCGAATGGCGCCGTCTGCGTCGCGCGGGCTCCGGATACGACTGGATCGAGAACCCGGCGGGCCGTCGTCCGCTCGCGCAATCGTTCCCGAACGTTTACGCGTCGCTGAATTACGACGCGAACACCGCGAAGACGCGCCGCGACGCCGCTTGGAAGACTCCCGCCGACCGTCCCGGCGCCGCGACGATCTTCGACGGGAACGACGAGCCGGAAGCGTTCGAAGCGTTCGCGATTCAGCAGACGGCGGAGGATTACGTCGAGACGCGCAAGAGCGGGCTCGAGTACCGGCGTTGGCGAATGAAGAAGCCGCGCGTCGCCGACAACGAATTTCTCGACACGGACGCCGGTTGCCGAGCGTTGGCGGAGTACGTCGGTTGCGACGTCGCGACCGAAACGACCCGCGAAGCCCGCCCGACGCGCCCGATTCGCCGCCGATTTTCTTCTTTTTGACCCGAAACGTGCAAAAAACGTCAATAAGCCAACCATTTTTGCTACACACTTATTGACAATTTAAACACATTCGTCTAAAATATCGTTCGGAGGGTCGAAAAATGCCGAACGAAAAATCCGAAATTTCCGCCGCCGACGAACTGACGACCGCCGACGGGCGCAAAGTCGTCGCGTTTTCGAGCGCGGGCGAGTCGTATACGGTCGAATCGACCGAGCAAGCGGCCAAGGGCGAGAGCGCGAAGATTCAAGCGGAACTCGACGCGATGAAATTGCGTTCGCTCCGTCGCGGAATGATCGTCGGGAAATTGCCGTGAGTCGTCGAAACCGCCAAAAACAAACGCGCAAGCGTTTCGCCGCCGCGAACGCGCCGGGTTCTTCTCGTTATCCCGGCGCGGCCTCGAACGTTCCGACCGTTCGGGGCGCGCGGTCGCGACGGCGCGACTCCCGCAACGCTAGCCGACAGGCGCTTCCGCGCAAGTCCGGTTTCCGCCTCCCGTCGGTCGGCGACGCAACCGCCCGACAAAAGCGAAACACCCGAACTTCGCGCGGTAGCGCGGGTAAAACCGCCCACGGCGGTCGCGGCGCCGCCGTTCGGGCCGGATACGAAGCGGCGCGGCCGAACTCCGACGTCGCGAGCGTCTTCGCGCGCTCCTTCCCGCAAACGACGCTCGCGGCGCAAACGGCCCCGACGCGAAGTTCGCTCCGGACGCAAGCGCGCCAAGAATATTTAAACAATCCTCGCGCCGCCGGTATCGCTCGACTTTTCGGGCTTTACGTCGTCGGAACCGGCCCGCGACTGAAATTTCGCGGTTGGGACGCCTACCTCAAGCGCCCGGTCGACCGCGACTTGGCCCGCTACGTCGAGTTCCGTTGGGAGCGGTTCGCGACCGAAACGCGTTTCGCCGCCCTTCTCCGCTCCGCGATTAGCTCGATCGTCGTCGACGGCGAAGCGTTCGTCGCGCTCGCTCCGAATCCGCGCCGCCGCGACGGGTTCGGCGCCGTCTTGATCGACGCGCAACGAATCGGCAACCCGAACGGCGAACCGTCGACGCGAACGCGCCAAGACGGCGTTTTCCTCGACGCGTTCGGCGAACCGGTCGGCTATTGCGTTTACGACTTGCCGGAGTTCGAGTCGAGCTATTACGACAAGACGAGCTTTCAACTTTTCTCGGCGGACGACGTTTTTCACGCGTTCCGGGAAGACCTCCCCGGCCAAACGCGCGGCGTCTCTTGGTTCGCGTCGATTCTTCCTTACCTGCAACAGCTCCGCGAGTACACGGCGGCGGTCGTCGAATCGGCGAAAGTCTCGGCGAAGGTTTTCGCGACCGTCAAAACCCAACATGGTTTCGTTTACGACGAAGGCGTATTGAAACCGGATAGAGACGCGAATTATCCCGGCGTTCCATACGATTACACGGCGGGCGTTCCTTACGAAACGACGAACGGCAAGTTTATCCGCCTCGCTCCGGGCGAAGAGATGCAAGCGTTCGCGCCCGCGCAACCGACGACGAGCGCCGACGCGTTCGTCGCGTCGAGCGCCGCGCAAATCGGTTACGCGCTGGGCCTTCCGCGCAACAAGGCGACCGGCTCGTCGCACGAATACAACTTCGCGTCCGGGCGGCTCGACAACCAGCCGTTCGAGATGCTCGTCGAAACGCTCCGCCGCGAACAGATGGAAGCGTCCCTTTGCGACCGGATTTTCCGCCGCTTTTACGAAACGCTCGAAGCGGACGTCGTCGCGCGGTTCGGGGACGCGCCTTACCCCGACGACGCCGATTGGGAATGGATTTGGCCGTCGCCGCCCCTCGTCGATCCGGAGGCGAAGGCGCGCGCCGACTCGATTCGCGTCAAGTCCGGTCAAGCGACGCTTGCCGAAGTTTGGCGCGAAACGCACCCGTTCGACGACTTCGAAGACGCTCGCGAAATCATCAAGCGCGACCGCGCCGACTTCCCCGAAATTTACGGCTCGTCGTCCCCCGAGCCGTCGACCGCCGCCAAGGACGGCGACGCGTCGACGTTCTCCGCCCCCGACGAAACCGAGCCGACCGCCGCCGCGCCCGAAACGCGGAACGGCGAAACGTTGATCAAAATTTAAGGAGCGACCGCGATGAAAAGAACCGAAGTTGGGCGTTTCTATCGCCGACCAACGAGAGGCGAAAACCGAGTTCGCGCGGAAGCGCGGGCCCGGAACCGCGCGGTCGCGGTCGCCGCCGCGCCGGAGACGCGGAACGGCGAAACGTTGACTCAAGTTTAGGAGACCGCGACGATGAAACAGCGTCAAGAGCGCGGAAAATTAACCGCAAACGCGCCGGTCGCGGCTCGCTCGTCGTTCGACGGCTATAATCCCGCAATCCCGTCGACGACGTTCAAGTTCGCGCCGCTTTATTCGGGCGGGCTCCTTTATATCGACGGTTACGACGCGCCGGTCGCGCTCGACCTCGAATCGCTCCGCGTCGACCCGGCCCCGAAGGCGCTCCTTAATCACGACTTCGATTCGGTCGTCGGTCGCCTCGAAAACGTCGAAAAACGCGTCGACCCGACGACGGGCCGTCTCGCGCTCTTTTGCGACGCGGTCGTCGGCGGTTGCGCGTTGGCCGAACGCGTCGTCGCTTGGGCTCGCGACGTCGCCGCTTGGGTTCCGTCGGTCGGCGCTTACCGCGTTCGCGACGTCGAGGAAGTCCCCGTCGGCGCGACGGCGTTCGTCAACCGACAAAAATTTTCCGGCCCGATTTACGTTGTTCGCGGCGCCTCCCTTTGCGAAGGCTCCTTCGTCCCGATCGGCGGAGACGGCGACGCGCGAGCGATTTTAGCCTCGTTGAAGAAAGGACGAAAAAACCCGATGACTTTTGAAGATTGGCTGACCCAAAACGGACGCGTCGCCGCCGAGCTAAACGAAACGGAACGCGCCGAACTTCTCGAAACGTTCAACGCGTCGGGTTCCGGCGCGGTCGTCGCGTCCGGAGCGACCGACGACGCTTCCGAAGACGACGACAAGGACGACGCGCAAGCGTCCGCCGCGACCTCCGACGAACTGCAAACGGTCGTCGAAGAAGCGGTCGAGCAAGTCGTCGACGACCTCCCCGCCGAAGAAGCCGCCGCGCTCGATTCCGCCGCGACGACCGAAATCGTCGAAACGCTCGTTCAAGAACTCGCCGACGAGTTCGAAGCGGCCCCGGTCGCCGCCGCGTTGAAAGCGACGCGACTCGCCCGAAAAGCCGTCCGCGCCCGGCTCGACGCTCCGTCTCGAACGCCGTCGACCCCGACGCCGCGCTCCGACGCGAAGGAACGTCTCGCCGAGTCGCGCCGCGTCGAAGCGATCAAGGCGTTTTGCGCAAGCGGCGGCAAGGACGCGGCCCGCGCCGCCGCCAAGGGAATCGCCGAAGGTTGGAGCCTCGACCGAACTCGGCGTTACCTCGAATCGTCGACGAAGCGACGCGGAATCGTCGCGGGCTTGAAGAAGCCGGGCGTCGGTCGCGCCGACGCGTTCGACGGGCCGCGCCGTCAAGACGTGTTGGCGGCCTCCCTCGCGATCACTTGCGGAATGAAGCCGGATCGCGTTCAAGCGGCGTTCGGCTTCGACGAGCGAACGGTCGACGCGGCCGTCTCGAAAGCGAACCGCAACGCAACCCTCCGGACGGTCGTCGCCGCGTCGAACAACTCGTTCCGCCCCGGCTCTTACGTCGTCGGAACCGACAAACTTTCCGGTTATCGCGAATGCCGCGCGAACTGCCGCCGTCTCGCGTTCGGCGCCGTTCAAGCCGGTTTCTCGACCGTTTCGGCGGTCGACGTTTTTTCGGCGGTGATGCAAGCGTTCCTCGAAGAAGGCGCGCAAACGGCGACGCCCCTTTGGGACAAGCTCGCGAAGACGAACACGCTCGCCGACTTTACCGCGGTGAAGAGCTATTCGCCGACGATCGTCGGTCGGCTCCAAGAGATCGCCGCGACCGGCAAGATCGAGAAAGTTTCGTTCGAAACGAAAGAGTTCACCCAAACGGCCAAGCCGAACGCCGCGTCGTTCACCGTCCCTTACATGATGATCGTCAACGACCAAATCGACGCGTTCGCGGAACTTGTTCGCCAATTCAACGAGCTTCCGAACCAATGCGTCGAACGCGACGTCGCCGGGCTCTTTTGGGACGCGCTCGACGGGAAAGCGCTTTACGAACCGGACGGGAAACCGCTCGTTAGCGAAGAGCGCGGCAACCTCCTTGTCGACAAGGAAGGCGTTCCGACCTCGGCGCTTAGCGAAGAAGGAATCGGGCGCGCGAAGTCGGCGCTCGTCGGCGCGACGAACGAAAACGGTTTCCCGCTCGCGACCGGCGGGGAGCGGCTCGTTTGCGGCCCGGCGCTCGGCGCGCTCGCGAACCGGCTTTATTCGTCCGAGTATATTTCGGTCGACGCCGGAATGGGAACGCGCAACGTTTACCAAGGCGAGTTCGAGCCGCTCGTTTGGCCGTACCTCTCCGAAGCGTTGGCGAAAAAAGGCTCGTTCGTCGCGCAAAACGCCGCGACTTGTTGGGTTTTGCTCCGCGACCCGGCGCGCCGACCGGCGTTTTGCGTCAACAAGGTTCTCGGGTACGAGTCGCCGCAACTCGAGCAGTTCGACCTTCCGGACGAATGGGGCGTTTCGTATCGCGTCATTTACCCTTACGGCGTTTCCGTCAAGCATTGGGACGCGCTCGTCGTCTGCAAAGGCGCTTGACGCCGAACCGCAAGAACCGCAACGAAAGGAGTTGAACCGATATGTCCGATAAATTTGGATTGCGCCGTCCCGGAACCCGCGTCGTCGACGGCGGCGGCTTTTACGCCGAAGTCCCAAAAAGCGACGACCCGAGCGTCGTCGCGCCGCCGGTTCCCGCCGGAGCGATCTTTATGCCGTCCTTCGCGACGTCGCCGCAATTCGGCGTCGCGGAAACGAAGGTCGAAGCCGGGGAACTCGGTTGGTTCGCCGACGAAGGAACGTTCGCGTTCGGCGTCGACGATTTTGCCGCGTCGGAGTCTTACGAACGCAAAGCCGGGCAAGCGATTTATTACGCGCCGACCGACGCCGCGTCCGGAGCGTTTTCGACGTCGCCGACGCCGGGTTCCGTCCTGCTCGGTTGGGAGGTCGTTCGACCGGGAATCCCGGACGGCGTTTTTTACGTCGCCTTGGCGCGGCCGACCGCGCTCGAAAGTTGACGTTAACGCAAGAAAGGACTCCCGCGATGAAC
The DNA here is from genome assembly GCA_045545275.1 of Thermoguttaceae bacterium. GTDB lineage: Bacteria > Planctomycetota > Planctomycetia > Pirellulales > Thermoguttaceae > RUG369. The sequence goes on from JAZQAP010000656.1 coordinate 6,513, forward strand.
TCGCCCCTTATTAAAGTTCGGGCGGGCGCTTACGACGTCGTCGCGGTCGACGGACGAATCCGCGTCGTCCGTCGACGCGACGGCGCGGCGGTCGGTTCGCTTCCGCTCGTCGACGAGCCGACGTTTGGCGACGCGTTGAAAGAGGCGGTTTCCCGCGCCGCGTCGTCGAAATCGCGACCGTCCGTCGCCGCCCCCGCCGCGCCTCCGGAAGAACCGAAAAAGAAGCGCCGCGCCCGTTCGAAAACGAAACCGGTCAAGGCGGTCGAACCGGAGCCGGTTCCCGTCCCCGCCGCTCCGGACGAATCCCCCGTCCCCGTCGCGCCGGAACCGGAAGAACCCGCCGTCGAAAACTTGGAGAAGATCGACAATGAAGAAACTTAACCTAATCGCGGTCGCGCTGTTCGCCGCGCCGTCGTTCGCCGACGCCGAACCGTTGGGCGAAGACGTCGAGCGACGTCGGAGCGAAGAAGCCGAGCTTCGCGCGTCCGCGGCCGAGCCGCCGGAACTTTTGCCGTCCCCCGTTTTGACGGTCGACCCCGACGGCGAACCGTCGGGCGACGCTCCGGAAACGGCCGCAACCGAAGTTCTTGCTCCGCTGGAAGGCCCGCTTTTGCTCGCGTTCCTCGACGCGCCGCCGTCTCGTTTCGAAACGGAAGCGCTCGACCGCCTCGCTCGTTGGTATCCGGTCGAAATCGTTCGCGCCGACCGTTCGACGCGGGCCCGCGCCGACGCGCTCCTTTGGCGGGTCGACCGTTTCCCGACCTTCGTCGTCGCCGACTTTTCGCCGCGCGACGCCCGGGAAGTCGACCGCTGGACGAGCTTCCTCGAAGTCGAACGCCGGGCCGCCCGCGCGTTCGCCGCCGTCGGATACCGCAAACCGCCGCGACCGCTCCCGCCTCCGCGGCGCGGTCGCCTGGTTCCCGCCCCGCCCGCGCCGCGGCCGATTCCCCGTCCGGGACCGCCGCCGAAACCGGCGCCC
>JAZQAP010000657.1:0-2501 GCA_045545275.1 Thermoguttaceae bacterium
CCGGAAGCCCCGAAGCCCGCCGAACCGACTCCGGCCCCGGAAGCCCCGAAGCCCGCCGAACCGACTCCGGCCCCGGCTCCGGAAACGCCGCAACCGGCGGAACCGACCCCGGAACAAAAGGTCGAGGAAGCCGTTAAGGACGCGAAAGAAAACGTCGAAGCGGCGGCCCAAGCGGCGAAAGAAAAGGTTCAAAAGACCGCCGAAGTCGCGAAAGAAAAGGTCGAAAACGCGATCGAGACCGCGAAAGAACGCGCCGCCGAAGCCGCGCAAGCCGCTCGCGACGGGCTCGAAGAAACGATTCAAGCGGTCGCAAGCGACGCCGCCGGAGCCGCCGACGTCGCGAAAGAACAAGCCAAGGCCGCCGTCGAAGCCGCGAAGGAAAACGTCGAGCAAGCCGCGAAAGACGCTAAAGAAAAGACCGAAGCCGCCGCGGAAGTCGCTAAAGAACAACTCGACGCCGTCGCGAAAGAAGGTCAAGAGCAAGCGAAAGCCGTCGCCGACGCCGCCAAAGACGCGATCGAAGGCGCGAAAGCCGACGCCGCCGCCAAAACGCCGGTCAAACCGCGCATGTACAATTACAACGCGTCGACGCTCTCCTGCGTTATGCAGTGCCCGGAATGCGCCGTTTTCTCGCGAGCGATTCACGAGTCCGGCCTCGAAGAACTGATCGGCGGCGCCCGTCGGATCACGATCTTCGCGCCGACCGACGAAGCGTTCGCCCGTTGGCCGCAAGAATCGCTCGAACAACTTTTCAACTGTCAACCGGCGTTGGCCGCGATCGTCCTGAACCATATTTGCCCGGAATCGCTCTCGCCCGCCGAGTTGACGAAGCTCCAACGCCTCGCCTGCTGCTGCAATTACGACGCCTGCGTCAAATATTGCGGTAAAGAACGCGCCGACGAACTCGCGCTCCACTGCGACGCGATCGCCGACAAGACGAAGGAACAGCAAGAAGTTTGCGACCGAAACGGCGGCGTCGGTCTCGGCGACGGCGACCTTTGCGCCGCCTCGAGCTTCCCGGCCCCGGTCGTCCGCTGCGTCAACGGGTACGTTTACCCGATCGACCGCGTTCAAGTCCCGCGCGGTCTCAAAGTTTACCAAGCGCTGAAGTCGCAAGAAGCGCAAGCCGAAGAAGAAGCGCTCGAATTCGAATTGGTCGAGATTTTGATCCCGTCCGAAACGCTCCAACCGCAACCGGAAGAAACGAAAGATAACGAAGAAATGAAAAAAGACGAAGAAAAGAAAAACGGAAACGGCAAAAAAGAAAACGGTAAAAACGGCGCGAAAGCCGACGAAAAAGAAATGAAAGAAACGAAGGCCGAAAAAGAAACGAAATCCGACGAAAAGGCCGACGCTAAAGAAAAAGACAAGAAAGACGATAAAGACGACGCCAAAGACAAAAAAGATAAAAAGGACGACGATAAGGACGAAGACGACGAAGACGACGAAGACGACGATAAAGACGAAAAAAAATGACGTCCGCCCCGTCGCGACGTTAGTCGCTTAACGCAAAACGCCGAAAACGCCCCCGGATCGCGCCCGGAACGACGTTTTCGGCGTTCTCTTTTATCGCTTCTAACGATTTTACCGCTTTTACGCCGTCTTAGAAGACATACGACAGCGAAACCGTTCCGAGGTGCGACGTCGTTTTCTCGGACGCGACGAAGTCGTAATCGCCGCCGATAACCCAGCGTCGCTCGCAGTCGAGGTAACCGCGCGCCCCGAGCCCCGCTTCGAAGAACGATTCGCCTTGATCGACGCCGGCGACGGTAAAGGTCGAGTCGCCGTTAAACCCGGCGAAGCGAGCGGTCGAAACCGGCGCCGCGTCGTCGGTCAATAAAATCCCGTAAAACGCCCGGGCGTCGAAGAGCAAAAACGGCGAATTGAACTCCGATTCCAAGCCGACGCGGGCGAACGCTCGGCCCCAATCGGCGTCGTCGAACGTCAACGCGCTCCCGCCGCCGATTTCGGTCGCGCCGTCTTGCCAAACTTGCTCGAAGTCGACCTGAACGACCGGACGCCAAACGCGGTAAAGCGACGTTTGGAACGGACGGTCGAGACGAATCGCCGCCGCAAGCGTTTGCCCGTCGAAGTCGGCGTCGAGCGTTTCCCGCAAATCGCCGATCGCGACGCGACGTTTGCTCGCGTAATCTTGGAGCCCGCCGCCGACGTAAAACTTCGTTTCCCAACCGCTCGGCGCGGCGAAACCGCCGTAAAGGCCGAGTTGGAAGTTCGACGCTTCGACGCGGTCGCCCTCCGACCAAAGCCGCGGTTTCGCGAAACCGAACGAGAGCCCGACGAGCGCGCCGGAGTCGCGAGCCGCTTCGTATCCGACCGCCATTCCGGTTTCGTCGATCCCAAATTCGCGCGAATTGTCGTCCGAGTTCGCTTCCAAACCGCGATAAGTCGACGCGAACCAAGCGGACGTCGGCGCGCCGAGAGAAGCCGCCGGACGGGGCGCGCTTCGCCCGTAATAACCGCCGTATCCCGCGTAACCGGCG
>JAZQAP010000658.1:0-16095 GCA_045545275.1 Thermoguttaceae bacterium
GTTCCGTCGACGCCGGGGGCGTCTTCCGGCGCGGGGGTTCTCGTTTTGATTTTGTGGATCGCGGGGTTCGTTTTTTGCGCGAGTTTAATTTCGTGCGTTTGCGGTCGGGCGTCGGCGGGGGGCGCCGGGGGAGCGGCTTCCGCGGCGTCGGCGGACGACGCGTTTTCCGGCGTCGCGGGCGTTTCGGCGCGGCGCGAGTCGTTCGGCGAGTCGTCGAAGGTCAACGAGAGTTCCCGAATTTCGAACGCGGCGCCGTCGGGGTCGGTCGCGACGACTTCGTCTTTAACGAGCGAGGCGCCGGCCGGCAAACGAACTTTGAACGTTTCCGTTTCTCCGCCGAAGACGCGAACGGGGAGCGTCGCTTCGCAAACGGTTTCGCGCGCGTCGAGTCGAACGTCGAGCGTCGCGTCTTCGACTTGGTGAACGACGACGTTTTGTTCGAAGGACGAGCGTTGTTTGCGCCAAACGACGTCGGTCGTTTCCGCGCCGCGACCGAGGCCGTGCAGCGTTAAATTGGTCGTCGACTCGTCCATCGGCGTCGCGGCGCCTTGAAGCGCGCCTTTGACGCTTTTAAATTTCGCGTCCGGGGTCGGCGCGGAGAAGAGGAGCTGCGAGTTGACCGAGGGGGGGAAGGTCGCGACGAGGCGTTGTTCGTCGAGCCCGAGCGTTTCGACGGCGAAACAAAGTTGGAGCGCGAGTTCGTACTGGCGCGCTCGGCGGCGCGGAGCGGCGGCGTCGACGTTGGAATCGTCGACGCGAGCGTTTTCGGCGTCCGAATCTTGCGGCGCGTCGGCGGCGCGTTCCGACGTCGGCGTTCGCGGCGGTCGAACGAGCGCGACGTAGGCGCCGCTTTCCGGGTCGACGTCGAGTTCGCAACGGGAGCCTTCCGGCCCTTTGAAGGAGAAGCCGTCGTTAAAATCGGGCGCGGAACCGTCGGATTTCGCCGCCGGAATGTAAACGCCCTCCTGCAAGCCGAGCGGGACGCGAACAAGTTCGTCGCTGAAAATTTGAACGGTAAAAACGACGTCGAGGCGCGCGACGCCCTTTTCGACGGCGCCGAACGCGTTGACTTTTTGAATCGAATAGGGCGTTTGTTCGGCGCGTTTGTCGTCGCCGTCGATCGTCCGCATCACCTCTTCGAGAGTCCAGTTCGGGAGCGGAACGCGCCAAGAACCGTCTTCTTCGGAGAGCCAAAAAGTCGGTTTTTCGCGGCGATCGTTCGAGCGGCGAACGAACGGCGCGTCGGAGCGGAGCGGCGAGGGGGCGGGCGTCGCGGCGTTCGGCGCGTCCGTTGAAACGGTCGCGTTTTCGGCGGCGTTCGAGGGAACGGCGACGGAGGGCGGCGCGGAATCGGGGGCGACGTTCGCGTTCGCGTTCGCGGGGACGGCGTCGGCGACCGCGTTCGTCGAGCGTTGGGAAGTCGGCGCGTTGGGAACGGTTTGCGCCGCCGCGGAAAGGACGAGGCAAACGAAGAAAAGCGCAAACTCCGCCGCGATTCGAACGAACGGCGGGCGACGGTGAGCCGATAGCGTCGGGGGGAGCAAGGTTCGCTTTGTCAAGATTGGGCCTCGAAACGGTCGGCGGCGCCGATGGAAGCGAGCGGCTTTAAACGGCGCCGTCGAAGGGAAACGTCGGGGGGCGAGCTCGTCGCGCGAGCGCGCCGCAAAAACCGACGGAATGGGGGGAATGGGGGAAATAGGGGGACGCGACGCGTCTTTGTCGCTCCGCAAAGTTGACGCCGCTTCTCTATTTTAACCGAAAGTCGTCGAAAAGGGAATAAAAAAAAAGCCGCGAACGTCGATTTTTTTTGGAGACCGCGAAGAAAAACGGGAAATAAACGATTGTGCCGGAAATAGGGATTGACGGCGACGGGGAAAGTAAGGAAAGAAAGGCGAAAGACGGAAGTATGGAGGGGGACGAAGAGCGGCGTCGTAAGGCGCGACGCCGCCGTTCAATTGGGCGCGCGACGGGAAAAAGGGGGCGGCGAGCGAAAGCTCGTTAAACTCCGGTTCCGATTTCGGCGCGGGGCGAGGACGACCGACGGCGAGAGCGAACGCCGGAAACCTCCAGTTCGTTTTGAATTTCCTCGACGCCTTCGACCGAACGCAGCGACTCTTGCGCCATTTGCTTAAGGAAATAAGACGGAACGGCGCCGGAAAGAACGACGCGACCGGAACAAACGTCCAGGCGCAACGAGGAATTGCGGATATAAGAACATCGCCCCAACGCGGCGGCGATTTTGCGATTTAACAACGCGTCCATACGACGGCTCCTTTTCTTCGTCGCGAGGAATTTAACGACGAACGATAAAAGTGTTGGCGAGTAAAAAAATGCGAAAGCGAGAAAATGGCGTTTGGGCGTCGGTAAACGTCGGCGACGTCGCCGAACGCTGCGCTCGTTTCGCTTTCCTTGCCTATTTTAACGTCTAGCGCCGAACGCGGCGCGGAAGAGGCCGATTTTTCCGAAACGTCGGCGGGAAGTAAGTAAAAAAAGGTCGAAACGCGGGGCGCGAACGCAAGAAAATGGGGAAAATGGAAAAAATTTAAGGAGGCGCGGCGAAAGGAAGAAAAGGCGGCGCGTTCGAAATTTCGTTCCAAGGAAGCGCGACGGCGGCGGAAAGAAGCCGAACCGCGAAACGAAAAGGAACGACAAGAAAATAGGGCGATAAAGAGCGAGACGAGCGAAAATCTGTCGGGCGCGATCGCCTATTTTCGCTCGTTTCGCTAAATTAACGTTTGTTGTGGCGCTAATCATTGTTCGACGGTTGAAACGTCGATTAACGTCCGCCTTTGAAAAAGTTTTTCAAGAGGTTGGCGGCGGCGTCGCTGGTATTCGGCATACCGCCGGACGCGGGCTTTTTCTCCGGTTCCGGAGTCGGCGCGGCGTTCTCGGCCGGTTGCGGCGTGTACGGCAGGTCGAGCGTGTCCGCGGCCATTTGAAGAGTTTGCGTTTCTTCCGGGATATCGTCGTCGTCTCCGAGAAGCCAATCGGCGACGTCGCCGTCGGTTTCGGAATCGTCGGCGGTGGGAACGGTCGGAAGAGGCGTCGACGGTTTCGGAGTCGGCGCGGGAGTCGGGGTCGCGGCGGGAGTCGGCGCGGGAGCCGGAGTCGCGACCGGAGTCGGCGCGGGAGCCGGGGTCGCGGCGAGCGGTTGCGCTTGGCGTTGCGTCGCGACGTTAATCGCGTTTTGCTCGACCGTGCGCGTAACGACTTCGGAAATCGACGAGATTTTCGGCTTCGTTTCGCCTTTGAGCGCAACCGTCAAAACGACTTCGAATTCGAGCGGGCCGATGGCGAGTTGGTCGCCGTTTTTCAATTCTTGCTCGATCGAAACGCGTTGACCGTTGACGTAAACGCCGTTTTTGCTTCCAAGGTCGCGAACGGCGACGTATCCGTCGTCCGTTAAAATCGCGCAGTGATAACGGCTGATTAGTTCGCTGCGCGGTTTTAGGTGGCAATCGTCCGCGCGACCGATCATAAATTGAGGTATCGAAATCGGTACCGTTTGGCCGGTTCTGGTTCCTCCGACGACTTTAAGCGCTACTTTCATTGCAATTTTCCTAAAATAAGTTGACGTTTGTTTTCGTTCGGCGTCTTGGGGCGACAAGACCGTTCGAACCGCGCGAACGCTTAAAATAAGCGGCGCGATTCGCTCGAGGTCGACGCGAGCGGGGGCGCGTTTCTCGGCGAAAACGACGCAATATCGTCAAACCGACGGAACCGCCCGAATAAATAAATAAGGAATAGTGGGAAAACGCTCGCAACGTCGTTGAAGACGGCGGGGTCGCGTCGAAACAAACGCGCTTCCATAATACCGACGGGTTAACGTTCGCGTCGGGCGCGCCGAGCGAACGGGAACGCCCAAAGTCGACGCTTGGGGCGCAACGTCTATTGTAAGAAATTTTGTCGCGTTTCTCAAAGCCTTTTTCGACTTTTTTTCGAATTTTTTCCAATTTTTTATCGTTTTGACGCCGTTTTTGACGTTTTTAATGCATTCTAATAAGACATGTGTTGCAAAACGATACAGTCGAACGGCGGCGAAAGTTAAATTAGGCAAACTTGCCCTCCGCGGCAAGGCGACCGGACATAAGGGCGGCGCGGGAAACTTGGCGCGACCGGGGCGACGACGCCGACGCAACGGAAAGTCGCGCTTGAGCGGGGGACGGCGGCGATAAAAAACGTTTTTTTTGAGAAAATTTTAAAAATACGTTTGCAATCGGAGATTTTTTCTGGTAAAATACGATAAGGCGAAAACGGGCGGCGAAAATCTCGTCCCGTTTTTCGACCCGCTTGTAGCAACGATATAAAATATATTGACAAACAATCGAGGAGCGATTATGGCCCGACCGGTTACGATCTTTACCGCTCAATACGGCGACATTCCGTCCGAAAAACTTTTCAAAATGATGTCCGAGATCGGTTACGAAGGTCTCGAACTCGCGTGCGGCGCTTGCGAAAGCGCGGACGACCCGCTCCAAGGGCACTTCGACGTTCACAAAGCGCTCGACGATCCGGGTTACTGCGACGCGAAAAAAGCGCAATTGGCGAAATACGGTCTCAAATGCTGGGCGATTTCGAACCACTGCGTCGGCCAAGGCGTTCTCGACAATATCGACGAACGTAATTTGAGCGTTATCCCGCCTTATCTGCGCGGCGACGGAACCGTCGAAAGCGTTCGCGCTCTTTGCGCCGAAGAAATGAAAGCCACCGCTCGCGCCGCCGCGAAATTCGGCGTGAAAGTCGTCAACGGCTTCACCGGTTCGAGCATTTGGCAATATATTTACTCCTTCCCGCCGGTTCCGCAAAGCTGGATCGACGACGGTTTCAAACTCTTGAAAGAACGCTGGACGCCGATTTTGGACGTTTTCCAGGAAGAAGGCGTTAAATTCGCGCTCGAAGTTCACCCGACCGAAATCGCGTTCGATATTCACTCGGCGCAACTCGCGTTGGAAGCGCTCGACTTCCACCCGGCCTTCGGCTTCAACTTCGACCCGTCGCACCTCCTTTGGCAAGGCGTCGACCCGGTCAAATTCATTCGTCGTTTCCCGGATCGCATTTTCCACGTCCATATGAAGGACGTCGCGCTCCAACTCGACGGCGAAAACGGCATTCTCGGCAGCCACATTCCGTTCGGCGACTATCGTCGCGGTTGGGAATTCCGCAGCCTCGGCCACGGGCACGTCAAGTTCGACGAAATTATCCGCGCGCTTAACGATATTAAATACGAAGGCCCGCTTAGCGTCGAATGGGAAGACCAACGTATGGATCGCGTCTTCGGCGCCACCGAAGCTTGCGAATTCGTTAAGAAGTGCGACTTCGCGCCGAGCGATATCAAATTCGACAGCTTCGATAAATAGTCGACGAAGAACGCGAACGACTAAACGCGTTTGACGTTTAATCGTCGAGCTTTTCTTGTCCGAACGGTCGCGACGGCGGTCGTTCGGGCAAGAAACAGGCCGCGTGCGTCGAGCGGCGTTTGGACGAACGAGCGAAACGCTAAAAGCGCGGTTTGCGAGGTTTAGCGCGATCGGGCCTTTTGCGTAAAAGACGCGAAGTTTTGGGTTGGTAACGATTGTTTGACCGGCGGTTTTGAGAAAAATCGTTCGGACGGGTTCTTTTTGTCTTTTTTTCTTGACTTTGTCTTTCGATTCTGTTATAATTATTTTTATTGTTCGCGAAACGGCGCGGCGTGTTTTCGTTTTTTTTAACGTTTTCGCGTTGTTTTTCGTTTAAGATAACCCGTCTATCGTTTAAGGGTAAATTATGAAAGTTGTTAAGGTTGGCTTGATGAAAGAATTTTATCGCGATTTTATGGAACCCCGTTTGCAAGGTTGGAATCCGCCGCTCATTTCGATTATTACGGGGCAATTCGGCGATATCCCGTCCGAAAAACTCTTCAAGATTATGTCCGAAATCGGTTACACCGGTCTCGAACTCGCTTGCGGGGCCTGCGCCGACGAGAACGACCCGCTTCAGTGCCACTTCGACGTTCAACTCGCGTTGAAAGACAACAATTATTGCGCCGCGAAACGCGATCAGCTCGATAAATACGGTCTCGAATGCTACGCCGTTTCGAACCACTGCGTCGGTCAAGGCGTTTTGGACCAAATCGACTCCCGAAACTTGACGGTTATTCCGCCGCGCCTGCACGGCGACGGCTCCCCGGAAACCGTCTGGAAAAACTGCGCGCAAGAAATGAAGGACACGGCTTGGGCCGCCGCGAAATTCGGCGCCAAGGTTGTTACCGGCTTCACCGGCTCGCCGATTTGGCCGTACCTGTACAGTTTTCCGCCGGTTCCGCAAAGCTGGATCGACGACGGTTTTAAACTCCTTGCCGAACGTTGGATTCCGATTCTGGACGAATATCAAAAAGCCGGCGTCAAGTTCGCGCTCGAAGTGCACCCGACCGAGATCGCGTTCGACATTCACTCGGCCCGCATGGCGTTGGAAGCGGTCGACTACCACCCGGCGTTCGGCTTTAACTTCGACCCCAGCCACCTCGTTTGGCAGTCCGTCGACCCGATTGAGTTCATTAATGAATTTTCGGAACGAATTTATCACACGCATATGAAAGACGTTGTGTTGAAAACGGCGAGCGGGCGCAACGGCATTTTGGGCGGGCACCTCCCGTTCGCGGCGCGCGGTCGCGGTTGGGACTTCGTCTCGGTCGGTCGCGGCGACGTCGACTTCTACGGAATCCGCCGCGCGCTGGAAGAAGCGAAAACCGAATGGTTCAAAGACGTGTATAAAGCGTTCGCGAACGTCGGCAAAGACGCGCAAGGGTACGACGCCGTCCGCGCCGCGCTCGACAAGACCGCCGATTTCCACTGGGAAAAAGATTATCGTTCGATTAAAGATTCCCGTTCGAACACTCCGGCGACTTTCTGGGAAGGCGTTCAAAAGGCGATCGCGAACCACGAAGCGAACCCGGGGTGCGGCAAGGCGCGCGAAGCCGTTTCCGACGCGTTGTTCGCGCTCAAACACTCCTTTGAACTTCCGCTTAGCGTCGAGTGGGAAGATTCGACGATGTTCCGCATGGTCGGCGCCGCCGAATCGTTCGCGTTTATCGAATCGCTGGTCGCGCCGCCGTCCGACGTCGACTTCGACGGTCAATTTGGGAAAGACGCGTGATTTAGACGGTTGATTGCCGCCGCGTTGATTTCGCTCTTGCGAGTCGGCGCGCCGCGCTGAAGAAACGTCGCGGGCGTTCGAGCCTTTGAGTTCGGACGCCCGTTTTTTATGGACGAAACGTCGGTAAACTTTGTTTAAAACGCCCGACTTATCGATTGGAAAACGGGGGAGTTGGCGAATTTGGGTAGAATGGAGAAATGACGGGTTATGCGGCGACGTCGGGTCGGCGTTTTTTTGAAGAAAGTTTGGAAAAAAAGGGCGAAAGTCGGCGTTTGGTCGCTTCCCAAAAATTTTAAAAGGAGTACGATAGATAATAGTGTATAAAGAGGTCGCGCCGAACGGTCGACCCGCTCGCTTTCCCGCGGGCGTTGCCAGCGCGACGGAGCGACCGAGCGTTTTCGCTTGGCCGCGTTCGACGCGAACGCGCCGTTTTTCCGCCGCAAGTTTGTCATTATAGAAAGGGCTCTCTAGTGTTGTCGCAAGAACGTTTCGCCAATATCGACCGTATGTTCAACCCGCAATCCGTCGCCGTCGTCGGCGCTTCGGCGAAAAAAGGCGTCGTCGGTAACGACGTCCTCCTCAACCTGATCAAAGACTTCAAAGGCGCCATTTACCCGGTCAACCCGAAGGGCGGCGAAATCGAAGGTTTGACGGCGTATACCTCGCTCGCGGAAGTTCCGGGCGAAGTCGATTTGGTCGTCGTTCTCGTCAACGCGAAATTCGTCCCGGGCGTCGTCGACGACGCGATCGCCAAACAAGCGAAGGCGATGGTCATTATCTCGGCGGGCTTCAAAGAAACGAGCCATGAAGGCGCCGAAATCGAAAAAGCGATGGCCGCCAAAGCGCGCGAAGCCGGGATTCCGCTCGTCGGCCCGAACTGCCTCGGCGTCATCAACGCGGAATGCGGCTTGAACGCCAGCTTCGCGTCGAAAATCTGCAACGAAGGTTCGCTCGCGTTCATTTCGCAATCGGGCGCGCTCTGCACCTCCGTTCTCGACTTCGCCGAAGCTCGCCAAATGGGCTTCAGCAAGTTTGTGTCGTTCGGGAACAAATCGGACGTCAACGAAACGGAACTCCTCGAATACCTCGCCGACGACCCGAAAACGAAGGCGATCGCGATGTATCTCGAAGACATCGCGGACGGCGAAGGTTTCATTAAGATCGCGTCGAAAATCTTCTGGGAAAAGGGCAAAGTTATCCTTTGCTTGAAATCCGGGCGCAGCGCCGAAGGCGCGAAAGCGGTCAGCAGCCACACCGGTTCGCTCGCCGGTTCGGACGCCGTTTACGACGCCATTTTCACGCAATCGGGCGTCCAACGCGTCGACACGATCTCCGAACTTTTCGACCGCGCCGCGCTCTACACGACGCAACCGGCGCCGCAAGGCAAACGCCTCGCCATCATCACGAACGCCGGCGGCCCCGGCATTATGGCGACCGACGCCGCCGTTAAAAACGGTCTGAAACTCGCCGAAATTTCGGAAGAAACGAAAGCGAAACTCCGCGAAGTGATGCCGGCCGCCGCGTCGCTGCGCAACCCGGTCGACGTCCTCGGCGACGCGCACAGCGACCGTTACGAAATCGCGACGAAACTCGTGATGGCCGACCCGAACGTCGACATCGGGCTCGTCGTCTTGACGCCGCAATCGATGACCGACACCGACGTCATCGGCGCGCAAATTCCGGGAGCGGTCAAAGACTGCGGCAAACCGGTGGTCTGCGCGTTTATGGGCGCCGCCGACGTCAAAGAAGGCGTCGACACGCTCGTTTCGAAGGGCGTTCCGAACTACTCCTTCCCGGAAGACGCCGTCGCCGCGCTCGGCGCTTACGTTCGTTTGACCGAGTTCCGCGCGCTCGAAGGCCGCGAATACCTCTCGTCCGCCGACTGCGACCTCGAAAAAGCGAAAGCGATCGTCGCCGATTACCTTAAAGACGCCGACGAAAAATACCTGACGCAAGCCGACTGCCGCGACCTCTTCGCCTGCTACAACCTCCCGCTTCTCGCGAGCGGCGTCGCGACGAGCGCCGACGAAGCCGCCGAAATCGTTTCGAAGATTGGCGCGAAAGTCGTTATGAAGGTGATGTCCGCCGACGTCAAACACAAGTTCGACGCGGGCGGGGTCATCCTGAACGTCGACGGCCCGGAAGCCGCTCGCGCCGCTTACGCTCAAATTTACGCGAACGTCGAAAAGAACGTTCCGGGCGCGAAAATCGACGCGATTTTGATCGAACAAATGGCCGAAAAGGGCGTCGAAGTCATTTTGGGTTGCAACCGCGACGCGAAATTCGGCCCGCTCGTCATGATCGGGCACGGCGGCACCTACGCCGAACTTTGGAAGGACGTCGCGTTCCGCCTCGCGCCGATGCAAAAGGTTTCGGCCGAACGTATGGTTCGCCAAATCAAGACGTTCAAGATGCTCGACGGTTTCCGCGGCGCTCCGAAGTGCGACGTCGCCGCGTTGGAAGAAACGCTCCTGCGCTTCTCGACGATGCTCGTCAACCACCCGGAAATCGCCGAATGCGACATCAACCCGTTGATCGTTCACGTCGACGGCAAAGGTTGCTCGGTCGCCGACAGCCGCATTATGCTGCGTCGCGTTAAATAGTTCGCCGAGAACCGTTTGACGACGAAACGTCAAGAGCGCGAACGGCCTCGCTCGACGAAAAGTCGAGCGCGGCGCGTTGGCGTTCCGAGGGCGTTTTGCGTCGTCGAACCGAAGGAACGTCGCGGAAACGCGGCGTTTCTTTTTCTTCCTTCGGCGTTAGGGCGGCGGCGTTTCGGAAAGAACGGAGCGTCGCGCAAAATTTTAACGGACGCGGAAGCGGTTGCGTCGCAACGGTTGGCGCGCCGAAACGAACGGAGGAACGCCGAAAATTTTCGGAGAATCTTTTCGATTCTCGATTTTTGCGTATAATAGGTAAAACGAGCGACGTATAATAATCAAGCGACGAGCGCGGCGCGTCGAACGGCCTTGGCGTCGAGGGCGGGCGAATCGCTCGGAGGAATTTTTTCGCTCTTTTCCCACATTCAGCAACGATTAGGACGACAATGTCTTACGAACAACGTTTTCACTTCGCGGAGCCGATGGCGGCCGGGTATCAAGATTATCAGCGTCAACGCAATATGACGCTCGGCGACCTCTTGCTGGACAATCGCGTCGTTTTTTTGCAGGGCGAAATCACGAACGCGAGCGCCAACGAGCTGGTGATGAAGCTGCTTTATCTGCAGAGCGCGAACCGTCGCAAAGACATTAACTTTTATATCAACTCGCCCGGCGGAAGCGTTTCCGCGACGTTGGCGATTTTGGACACGATGAACATCCTCTCCTGCCCGGTCGCGACGTACTGCGTCGGTTTGGCGGCCAGCGGCGGCGCGATTTTGCTCGCCGGCGGGACGAAAGGAAAACGGTACGCGCTTCCGCACTCGAAGGTGATGATTCACCAACCTTGGGGCGGCGTCGGCGGACAAGTTTCCGACATCGAAATCCAAGCGAAGGAAATTCTCAAAGATCGCGAAACGCTGAACAAAATTTTGGCCGACTGCACCGGCAAACCGATCGAGCAAATCGCGAAAGACGTTGACCGCGACTTCTACCTCGACGCCGAAGAAGCGAAGGAATACGGCCTCGTCGACAATATTTTGACGAAAACGGAAGTTCCGAGCGACAAATAAAAGGCGCGCGGCGAAACTTTTCGACGCGAAAAACGAATATTGGCGCGTTGGCGCTTTGAAATATAAGGAACGTTAAATTGACATTAATCCCTTACGTCGTTGAGAAAAACGGTCGCGAAGAGCGGGCGATGGACGTTTACAGCCGTCTGCTGAAAGACCGCATCGTCTTTTTGGGCTCGCAAGTGAACGACGCGGTCGCGAATTCGATCGTCGCGCAACTCCTTTTCTTGCAATCGGAAGACCCGGAAGCGGATATTCATTTGTACATTAATTCGCCGGGCGGCAGCGTTACCGCCGGTCTCGCAATTTACGACACGATGCAATATATCAGTTGCGACGTCGCGACTTACTGCATCGGCCAATGCGCGTCGATGGGCGCCGTCCTGTTGACCGCGGGCGCCGCCGGGAAACGGTTCGCGCTCCCGAATTCCCGCGTGATGATTCACCAACCGTTGGCCGGAATGGAAGGCACCGCCGAGGAAATCCTCATTCACGCGAAAGAATTCCGCTTGATTAAAGAGAAATTGAACGGGATTCTCTGCAAACACGCCGGACGTTCGCTCGACGAAATCGAACGCGACACCGATCGCGACAACTTTATGTCGGCGGAAGAAGCGAAAAAATACGGCCTTATCGACCAAGTCGTCGAAACGATGACTCCGAAAAAATAATAGCGTCGCGAAATTGAATAACGACGTTCGAAAAGACGGCGCGTTTTGGGGAACGCGTCGTCTTTTCGGTTTCTTGCGTCGTTTGGGAGCGTTTCGGATTTTGCGCGTCGACCGCGATTTTAAGGCAAACGGCGGGAATCGGGCAAAATAGAGAAAGTCGGGGCGCGAAGAAAGGAAGCGAAACGGTATTTTTTAGCGAAATTGTCGTTGAAGCGAACGCGAAAATTTGTTAAACTCCGCCCAAATTGTCGGAGCGCGTCGCGTTTCGTCGGCGTTTGCGTCGAACGAAACCGAGCGGCGGGCGAAAACGACGGAATTTTGGGAAGGAATATCGAACGATGAAGTTCTTTTTTCGCGTTGCAACAAAAACAAAGGCGTTCGCGGGCGTCGATTCGAGGGGTTCGCGGTTGCGAGGCGCGCTAATCGTCGCGTTGGCGGGACTTGCTTGCGTCGGTTGCGTCGGGCGCAAACAATACGCGATCAACGAGGCGATTCTCATTAGCGAACGACGGCAGCTGGAGGACGAGATTTATCGGCTCCAGTTCGAATTGCGCGACGCGCTCGAAGAGAACGAGCGTTTGCGTCGAGAGTTGGGCGGCGACGCGGCGACGGACGCGAATTCGCCGGCCTCCCGAACGCGAACGGGAGCGAACGACGCGTTTTTCCCGGGGCTCGACGCGGCGCAAGCTCCGCTCCGAACGACCGGCGGCGTTCAAAGCGTTCAAACGACTTCGGCGACCGACGCTCGACCGGCGCGTCCGACGAGCGCGCCGCAAAACGCCGACGCCGCGCCCGCGACCGGAGAGGCGGTCGAAACGCTTCCCGATTACGTTCCGATTCCGGTAACGTCGACGCGACCGCCCCAAGGCGCCCCAACCGCTCGAATCGCGTCGTCCGTTCGCAACGGTAAAACGCGGTCGGCGCAACATTACGCGTCGGCTTCGAACGCGCCGCAAAACGCCGGAAAAACGCTCGGCGTTCGCCGCGTCGTCCCGGTCGCCGCTTCGAACGAAAAGAGCGGAGACGTCGTCGCGCCCGTTTTTGTCGACGCTCCGACGACGGAAACGACGACGCGTTCGACGAACGTCGGCGCTTGGTCGCCGTTGGCTCAATAATCGTCGCGACGGGAACGGCGTTAAAGTTTTCGCCGGTTTCCTAAATTGCTCCGTCGGTCTTTATCGCTGAAAACGTTCGCGTTGCGCGGACGTTTTTTTTTGCCCTCGTCGCGACGCTTTCCTGAATTGCGCGTTTTGTTTAAAGGGTTTAAGTCTCTTATTTTGTTTAAAGCGATGTTCCGCTTTATTTTGACGCGTCGAGCGTTTGCGGCGTTTGCGAGGTTAAGGAGAGACGGGAAGGTTGAACGGAGTAAAGAGAAGGGGGAAAAAACGCGGTTTGTGTTGTTTGCGTAAAACGCTAAAATAAAACGGCTTGGCGCGACGTCGGTCGCGAGCTTTTTTCCTTTTTTTCGTTGAAAATCGAATTCGAGAGGGGCGTTTTCTCTTGCTTTGAACGGCGAAGGCGGGTATTATTCGCTTGTTTCGCGTACTTTGAAAAAGCCGCGCAGGGCGGAAAATCGACGTATTCGGAGCGGGCGTCGCCGCGAGTTGGGAAAACCTTGTCGTCGACGCGTTCGCCCCGCTTTTGTTTTTTTAAAAAAGCCTTAAAATAAAGAAAATAACGGAACGCTCGGCGCGCAAGCGTCGCGTTCCGAGCCGACGTTTGCGCGCGGGCTTGTTTCGACGGCAAAGCGGAACGAGACGCGTCGGCGTCGAAAACGCGAATCGATCGCAACGTTGGAAAGCGGCGCGCCCGTCGGAAGCGCCGACGCCTTACTAGGAACCCAATATCGATGAAAAATGATTTCTTTAAAGAATACGGTTTTCGAATCGTGTTCGTCGTCGTTTTTCTCCTGTCCTTTGTTTGGATGGGAACGAAACAGACGTTATTGAGCAACTCGAACTCGGTCGAAGACTGGCTCCCGCCGAACTACAACGAAACGCGGGACTACCAATGGTACCTGAATCTGTTTCCGTTCGAAAGTTACGTCGTCGTTAGCTGGGACGGTTGCACGATGGACGACGACCGCCTCGAGCTGTTCGCGCAAAAACTGACGCCGGGGCAAACGATCGACAACTTTTCGCTCGCGGCGCCGACGGCGGAGTTCAAAGCCGATTTGGAAGTCGCCGAGACGCCCGACGACGCGAAAGAAGCGTTGCGCGAATTGGCCGGCGGGGAAAGGAACGTCTCGACCGAGGCGCTCGTCGACGCGTCCGGCGCCGATTTGCCCGACGTTAAGGACGAGAAAAGCGGCGCGGAAGAGGAAAATTACTTCAAGTCCGTCATGACCGGGCCTAGATTGGCGCGTCTTTTGCGGGACACTTATTTAAAAATGCCGCAATATTCGCGCGTCGCGAACGACCCGGAAGCGTTGGCGCAACTCGACGCGAAAATTAACGAACGCCTCGAAGGAACGCTCGTCGGCCCGAAAGACCCGAACGATCCGGATAAACCGCAACACACCGCGATGATTATCACCCTAAGCAAAGGGAAACGCGACGGTAAAAGCCTAAAGAAAGTGCTGGAAAAAATTCGCGCCCTCGCGGTCGAATCGGGGCTCCCGGACACGGCGGAGGTGAAAACCGGCTCCGTCGCGCGCCAAATGGTCAAAAACTTTACCGGCGCGATCGACGAAATGATCAACGGACGCACGGTGCGGATGGACGGCGTTATTCTCGGCGGCCCGCCGGTCGACAACGTCGCGCTCGACTTGGAAGGGTCGCGCACCCTGATGCGTTTGGCCGGAATCTGCGCGATCGTCGGGCTCTCGATCGCGTTCGCGTGTTTGCGCAGTATTCGGCTGACGATGTTCGTTTTCTGGATTTCGGCGCTTTCGGCGGGCGTCGCGTTGGCGCTCGTTTCGCTGACCGGCGGCACCTGCGACTCGATTTTGTTGAGCATGCCGGCGCTCGTTTACGTCTTGGGGATGTCCGGCGCCGTTCACTTGATCAACTATTATCACGACGCGATCCGAGAAGGCGGACTCGACGGCGCGACGGAGCGGGCGGTGCGGCACGCGTTCACGCCGTGTTTCTTCGCGCAGCTGACGACCGCGCTCGGCTTGGGTTCGCTCTTCGCGGGGCGCCTCGTTCCGATCACAAAGTTTGGGTTTTACTCGGCGGTCGGCGTTTTGCTGACGTTGGTGCTTTTGTTCCTTTACTTGCCGGCGTTGCTGTACTTTTATCCGTCGAAGAAATTTGCGGCGCAACACGGCGGGAAGGGCGTTAAAGTCGGCGACTCGTTCTTCCGCAAGTTTTGGGACGCGATCGGCGGCTTTATCGTTCGCAACAACTGGCTGGTGATCGGCGGCTGTTTGGCGCTGATGCTTTTCCTCGGCTCGCATTTGCCGCATATCAAAACGTCGGTCAAGATGATGAGTTTCTTCTCGGACGACGCGGAGATTATCCACCATTACGGTTGGCTTGAGGAAAAACTCGGGCCGTTGGTGCCGATGGAAGTAACGATTTGTTTCGACAACGAAAAAATGAACCGTTATTCTTTCGGGACGGCGGAACGTCTTTCGCTGGTCAACGAGCTGAGCGAAAAGTTGAAAACGGAGTTGGGCGAGGACGTCGGCGGGACGTTGTCGGTCGCGCTCTTTGCCCCGGAAGTCGACGCGTCGCGCGGCGGAGTTGTCGGACGAACGACGTCGGCGGTCGTCGGGAAGGCGATCGACGACGCTCGCGACGAACTGCGCGACTATCTCGCGATCGAAGGGAATCCGACGCTCGACGAGTTGTCGGCGTTCCTCGAAGAACGGGCGACCGCGGAACAAAAGGCGTTCGACGCTCGCGCGGCGGAGTTTGAAGCGACGGCGCGCAAAACCGCCGGAGACGACGCGACCCTCGAGGCCGCGTTGGCGGCGCTCGACGCGGCGACCGAAAACGACGCGGAAATCGAAGAACGTTTCGCTCCGTATGTCGCGCAAATTCAGGATTTAGCCGTCGATCGTCGCTCGCTCGACAAAACCGCGCGCGAAATCGACGCGTTGAAAAAACGTCGCGATTATTTGGTCGAACAAGGCGTCGACGACCTGCAAAAGCTCTTGGCGGCGACCGGGCCCGACCGCGGACTCCGAAAAGCGACGACCGAGGAACAAACGGCGCTGCGCGACGCGGCGAAGCGTTGGCAAAGCGAACGCGGCGTCGAGGTTTGGCGCGTCAGCGTCCGCGTTTGGTCGCTGAAAAAAGACATCGATTATTCGGCGTTCATCGACAACGTTAAGAACGTCGTCGAACCGACGTTGGCCGAAAGGTCGCTCGCGTTGACCGAAGGAGAAAACGCCGAGGCGAAGATCGAGGCGGCGCGCGCTTACGTCGCCGCTAATTTGCCCGACGGCGAACGGGAACGCGTTAAAGACGGCGAAGTCGCCCGCGACGCGAAATTTTTGACGCGCGAGTTCGTTTTGCAAGACCTCTCCGACGAAGAAAAAGTCGAATTGCAAAATTCGATGGGCGCCGATCACGACGCCGACTGGATTTATCCGGCCGGGTTCGCGGCGAAGTACACCGGGATGGTGCCGCTCGTTTACAAAACGCAACACGAGCTGATCGCCGGGTTGACGTC
>JAZQAP010000659.1:0-3869 GCA_045545275.1 Thermoguttaceae bacterium
CATGGCTACGATCCGACTTTATAAGGAGACGCTTCAAGACGGGAAACGCGTTTACGTCGTCGGCTTCGCGACCGCCGCGCTCGTTACCGAAGACGGTTCGATCAGCGGCGAAGCGAAGGCGCAAATCACCTCAAACCTCGCGTTTCAAGCGTCGGGGCGTCCGCTGGAAGGATCGGACGTTTGCGCCGCGACGATGACGGTCGACCCGAAAGACGGAACGGTCGTCGTCGAGAAAACGACCGCGCCCGCCGCCGCTTGATTAAGAAAGGAGAATCGCGATGCAGATTAAACCGCTCCCGCAGACGCCGCGCCGCGTCGATATTTCCGAATGGAACGACGAAACGGAGGCGTTCCTTCGCCCTATGAACGGATTCGAAGCGCTCGTTTTCAACGATTATTTCGTCAAATTTTACCGCAAGGACGACGCGCCGGAGGAGCGTTTCGACGCGGGTTTTAAGGCGGCGCTTCTCGCGCTCGTCGACGCCGACGGCAAGCCGCTTTTGACCGAAACGGACAAGTCGGCCGTCCGCGCCGCGTCGTTCTTGCCGTTCTTCCGGATGTTTTCGGTCGGCTTGACCGAAACGGCCCCGGACGGCGAAGAGTTCGAAACGGCAAAAAAAAATTAATCGACGACGCCGACTTCGCGTTCCTCTTTCGCTTGGCTTTCGCGCTGAAAAAGAGCGTTCAAGAGATTTTGGCGCTCCCGACTTGGGAACGCGAAATTTGGCGGTCGGTTTTCGACCTATTCGGCCCGCTCGACTGGAAACGCGACGACTACCTCGCCGCCCGGGCTTGCCAATTTCAGTCGATCGGCTCCCTTCCGCTGAAAGATTTTATCCTCTTCCCCGACCCGACGCTCGAACGCGAGCCGACGGCGGCGGAGCTTTGGCGCGGCTTGGGGCTTGAACTCGACGAAACGACTTTGGAGATTCGACGGCAATGAACGGACAAAACAACGACGGCGTTCTCGTTTCGCTCGACTGGTTGCGAAGAGTCGACGCGGCGGTCTTTCGCGGCGCTCCTGCGGAGACGTCGAAAAAAGGCGCGTCGCGATTTTACGACGTTCGCCTCGCGACGATACACGGCGCCGGGTGGAGTTGGGACGCCGACGCGGAACGTTGGCGCTGTTACGTCCGCTTCGACGATATTCCTTGGGCGGCGCAACCGTCGCAAAAGGCTTACCTTCCTTGGAGAAAGCAAGAGGACGGCAAACCGTTTATTTCCGGACGAATTTGGGTCGTTTGGCGCGGACGCTGGGACGTCTTAACGACCGACGTCGCTCGCGAAATCGGAATCGGCGACTGCGTCGGCGTTTCGCTTCGTTACGACGCGACGACGAACGAATTAAGCGCGACCAACCTCGGCGTTTTAAAAGCGATCGTCGCGAACCGCGAAAACGTTTCGTCCGACGCTTACGGCGAACGTCGCGCCAACATTTGTTTTTCGTCGGACGATTTTGTCGGCGTTTCGTTTAATCCGGGCGCAAACGGCGACTCCGTTTCGACCGGCGGCGCTAGTTGGCTCGAAATTTCGCTCGCCAAAGACTACAACTTTTACGCGAAATACTTCCCTCGCTCCGATTCGTCGCAAACCGAAACGGTTAAGATTACGCAAATTCAAGTCGCGAAAGGCTCGACGTTGGCCTCGGTCGGAGTCGACCCGACGACCGGCGCGTCGACGCTTTTTATTAAAGCGTTGGCGACCGTCGACGTCGAAGTCGTTACCGACGTTAGACTGAACGACGACGGAACGCTAAGCGTTTCCAAAACGACGATTAAAGCGCTCGCGTAAAGCGTCGCCGCAGCGTCGTTTCCCGCGAATTTACCGAAAACAGTTTCGGCAAATTTGTTTTGCCAAGGAGCCCCGACCGATGAACCCGCGCAAACTTCTTTCCCGACTCGCCGACGCGGTCGCGCTCCCGGCGACGCTGGCTCGCCGCGACGGTTCGACGCTTTCGCTCCGCGTTCGGCCCGAAACGGCGGCGGACGCCGAAGCGCTCGACCCGACGCGCGGGGCGACTCGCGCCGTTCCTCTTCCCGTTCGCTCTTGGTCGGCGTCGATCGACGCGTTTTCCGACGTCGACTTGCGCGAGTTCGAGCGGTTCGCAACGTTAACCGTCGTCGGCGACGACGGCGTCGAGCGGTCGTTTCCCGTCGCCCGCGACTCCGCGTCCGGTCGGCTTTGGCGTTGGCGATACGCGACGCCGGGAAGTCGAATCGTTTTCTTCACGTCGACGAGCGGCGACCGGTCGCGACCGCGCGAGTTCGGTTTCGCCGCTCCCGTCGGTCGCTAATTTGCTCGCCCAACTAAATTTAACGAAAGGGTTGAACGTTGGCCGGATATTTTATCGAAGGGTTTATCGAAGCGTTCGAGGGGCTGATCGAGTCGCTCGAAGAGATGAACGACGAACTCGCGCCGCGTTATCGGGAAGCGCTCGACGAATGGGCGACCGAAACGGCGCGGCTCGCCGTCGAGAATTTGAGTCGGCCGCGTTGGCTTCTTTCGCGATCGATCGGCGATAAGGTGAAGGACTATCGGAAAGACCGGAAACTTTGGGCGATGGCGGGGTTCCAGTTCCAGCATAATTTGTTTCGGTCGAGAGACCCGCGCGACCCCGGCGAGTACGGTCAATATCACGAAGGCGGTTGGCGGCCCGGGAGGTATCGCGTTTCGGCTCCGCATCATTTTTTGCGACGCGCGAAAGCGGAAACGTATTGGCCGCTCCTGCAAAAAATCGCGAAAATTAACGAGGAAACGGTCGGGGAAATTTTCGCCGAGAAGCGACGCCGAGCCGCCGCCGCGCGCGAACTTCGCGAAATGCAAAGAAAAGCGCGGCGGAAGGCTTGAAAACAAGGCGATTTTCGGGTATCCTTAGAGAAGAGGCGACGCGCCGAAGCGGTCGGAACGCTCGCGCCGTCTCGCCTTAAAAACGAGAGGAACCGAAACGATGCGAATCGCTTATTACCTGAACGACGGAACGCGGAAAATCGGGAATACCGAAGAGTTTCAACGCGATTTCGAGGCGAATCTCGTCGACGGCAAACGTCAAGCGGCGATAGAAGTTAAATCGAAGATTCACGCCGGCTTCGCCGCGCGAACGCTTGCGCACGAAGAACTTCGCGACGGAGAACGCGAAGAGCGCAAACGAGACGACCGCCGCCAACTCGTCTATCGGCTTCTCCGCGTCGTCGCCGTCGTTTTTTTCGTCGCGACGCCCGCCGCCCTGCGACGCTTCGACGAATTGCCGGAACCGCTTTTCGTTTTTTTGGTCGGAGTCTCCCTTTGGTTGGTTGCGGCGCTTATGAAAACGTCCGTCAACCTTTCGCGACTTGCGCGGATAGGGCGTTTTAAATTGCTTGGGTTAGAAAAAGCATACCAAATTTGCAAAGAAGAACGCGAGCTCTCAAGCGAGGAGAAAAATCTTCTCGTCGATTACCTGCTTTATCCTTGGAAATACGAACGACGAGCGCCTAGGCGGTAAAACGCCGCGCGTTTGGCGTTCGACAGAGGAAAATTTAAATGTCGAACGTTATCTCCAGCGGCGTGAAAATCACGGTCTACACGACCGTCCTCCACGTTAAATTTTTGAAGTGCGTCGTGCAACTGTACGCCTCGTTCACCAAGAGTCAAAAGGCGTTAAAACTCGTCTACAACGAACAGGGGCTTTTGACGAACGGGCTTGGGAAGTGCGTCGAAGGACTCTCGGCGTCGCAAATCAAACTCGGCCAATACGTCGACGAACTGGGGCGCGTCCGGACGCTTCAAGGCGGTTTCGTCAACGGCCTTTCGAAAACGCAGCTCGCGATGGGGTTTTATCGCGACGAGCTGGGGAACGTTCGCAACGCCGCCGACAAACTTGTCGACGGCTT
>JAZQAP010000660.1:0-3499 GCA_045545275.1 Thermoguttaceae bacterium
TTGTCGAACATCGCGCTTCGCTTCTTTTGGAAGTCGAGATTCGGAAGCGGAATTTCCAACTTTTTTTGCGCTTCGCGAGGCTCCTTAACGGAGTTTTGACCTTCGCGAACGGCGTTTTCGTTGAGAAACTCGACGTTCGGCGCCGTTTCGTTCGCGACGCCGTTCGCCGTCGGTTCGTTCGCGGGCGCGACGCCGGGAAAAGGCGCGAACGGAGTCGGCGCGTCCGCCCCTTCGGCGTCCTTTTTTTGCGGCGGCGCGGGCCAACGCGGAGCGGCGGCGCCTCGACGCGTCGCGTTGAAGCCGAAATTTCCGGCGGCGTTAAAGCCGAAAAAACCGTCCCGACGTTCCGCCGTCGCTTCGTTCGCGTTAACGTTCGACGGCGTTTCGCGCTCTAATTCGTCCGATTTTTCGGATTTTTTCGCCGCGCTCTCGTCGACGCAAAACTCGTCGATCGTCGCGACGTCGTCGTATTTCTCTTCTTGATCGTCGTCGAACGTTTCGACGTCGCTCAAATCGCGAACGACTTCGCGAGCTTGCTCCCAATAATCTTCCGCCGAAACGACCGGCGGCGGCAAGAGGCACTTCACCGGCAAAAACGCAGGCGCCGACTGCAGAAAACGCTGCAACTCAAGCCAAAAAACGTCGGGTAAAAAACGGTTGCGGTCGTTGAGCGACCAAGAAAAAATCTCGTAACCGCGCTTCGTCAACGCTTCTTTGAGCGCGCACGTTAGCGTCGATTTGCCGCTCCCGTGCGGGCCGACGAGCTGACCGCGCCGTCCGTTCGTTTCGAAACGGTCGACCAAGAATTGGAGGCAAACGGAACCGCGAATGTCTTCCCCGGCGCCGAGCGCGCGAATAAAGAACTCCTCGAACTTCGCCGGTTTGCTCGCCTTTAACTGCCGCAAAAAGGAGCGTTCGAAGAAAAACGGTATCTTACCGGGCGCGGTGAAACGCGTCGAAAACGGATTACTTTCGGGAAATTTCGCGCGGTCGTCCGTTCGCTCGCCGTATTTTTCGCCGGTTCGCGAAGCGTCGGGGGCGTCGGTCGCAAAGGGAGCGCTCATTATTTCACCGCTTACAATAATTTGAAACTAAAAACAACAAAATCGACTCAAAAACAAATAATTCTTTCACTCGGCGTTTCGCAACGGAAAGGCTTCCTCCCGTTCGACGCTCTCGCCGTTCGACGCGGCGCCTCCCAAACTCAACGTTCGCATATCGGGCAGGTTGCCGAGCCGAAAACTCGCTTCGTCGACAAGTTGCTTGCCGTTCGCCAAAAACGCTCGAACGCGAACGCGCCAACGAATTTTGATCAAGTTTCCCTCGTAAGAGAGCGGCGACGGCGGCAACACCGCGCTAAAACGCCCCGGCTGCAACGGATCGATCCAATCGCCCTCTTGACTTGAAAGTCGCCAAAACGCGTGAACGCCGCAATCTTCGTTTCCCTTCCCTTCGGTCTGCCAAACGACGGAAATCTCAACCGCGTCGATCGTCGACTCGCGCGCTTCGTTCAGGTAGTAACTTCCGGAAATAGTCTCGCCCGGAAAATACAAACGAGCGCCGCGTCCGTCCAAACGAACGACGATTTGTTCGGAAGTCGACGTTTGACGCGTCGACGGAAAAGCAACGGTCGCCGGAAACATTGTTCTTTCTATCGTTTAACGAAAAATCGGTCGTTTCAAACGCTTCAAAGCGTCCGAGCGCCGCGCTCGAAACCGCCGACGCTCTCTTTTTTCCTTCGCCTTTACTCATTAATTTATTAATTAAATAAAGGTTCGCAACGTCGCGCCGAAGGAAAATTTACAAGAACGCGATCGCGGCGCGGACGTTTGAACGCGGCGGCGCGAACGCTTTTTACTTATCAATATACCCTCGAACGCGGCGTTCGTCAAGGCTTGCGCTCTCCTTCGACGCGGTTAGAGGCTCCTTCGACGCGTCTTTATTCCGTTTAATCGCCAAAATCGGCGCCGTCGACGTTTTGGGGAAAATCGCTCGATTCGCTAAAATCAACGTATCGCCTCGTCCGCCTCCCGACTTAATCAAGCCGTTTCGCGCGTTCCCGCTAATCCTCCTATTTCATCGCTCGCTTTCCTTGCGTTTCTAGTTTTCCGGAACAAAAACGAAGCGGAACCCGACGTAAGGCCCCTTGCGGTCGGCGTCGTAAAAGCCGCGATACGCCGTCCGACACTCGCGCGCTTCGCTATCCCAACACCCGCCGCGGTCGACGCGAATGTTGCCCGGGCATTCCTCCGGAGTCGCGCCGGTCGGATCGGTCGCCGGGAGTCCGCGCCCGTTTTCGTCGGTCGGATAGTCGTCGTATCGGTCGGCGCACCACTCCCAAAGGTTGCCGCAGACGTCGTAAAGTCCCCAAGCGTTCGGTTTTTTCGTCGCGACGTCGCGCGTTCCGCCGTCGTTTTCGTCGCCGAACCAAGCGATTTCTTCGAGCGTCGCCGCCGGATAGGGCCCGGTCGTCCCGGCTCGCGCCGCGTACTCCCACTGCGCTTCGGTCGGGAGCGCGAAAACGCCGCCGGTTCCGCCGGAGCCTTCCGAATTTAACGCTTTTTCCGTTTTTTCACCCGTTTTTACCGCCCCGCTCGCTCCGACGCGTTCGCTCAACGCGGCGCAAAACTCGGCGATTTCCGCGAGTCCAACCGAATCGACGGGCCGCTTGGCTCCGCGAAACTTGCTCGGGTTCTCGTCGAAAACGACGTTCCACATCTCCTGCGTCGTTTCCGTTTCAAGAATCCAGAACCCGCGCGTTAATTCGACTTCGCGCCGATATTCGTAATATTCGCGCTCCTCCTCGGTCTCCGGGCTCCCTTGCCAAAACCGACCGGGCGGCGCCCAACGGAACGCGAACTCGACCCCGTCGACGGTAAACGTTCGCCGCTCTCCCGCTTTTTCGCCGGGAGTCGCCAACGGGAAGGCCGCCAAGTCGCCGTCGTTCGCCGTTTTTGCCAAATCCGCAAATTCCGCCGACTTTACCGCGACCGCCGTTTCTCCGCCGTTTGCGCAAACCGTCTTTTCGTCAAAGGCGGCCCAACCGACGCAACCGCCCAATACCGCCGCGACCGACGCCCAACGTCCGAACCGCCGCGCTGTTCCGCTTCGTTTCATCGCCGTTTTCCCTTATATTAATATATCGACAAAACGCCAAAACGCCGCCCCTTTCGTTCGACGCGAGCGCAAAATCGGCGTCGTCGCCAAAATCGAACCGTTTCGGCGAACGTTCGACGCTTCCCGCATATCCGCAAAATCGCTAAATTCGCCGCCTTTCAACGCCGTTCGGCAACGTCGCCAACTCAAATTTAACGATTTTACGGTTTTTAACGCGCGCCGTTTAATCGACGAGCTTCCAAGTCGCGCAACGGAGCGACGCTTTCGACGTTCCCTTCTCGACCTCGTACCAAACGGTGCGGAGCGTTCCGTCGGGCATTTGAACGGTCGACGGGTACCCCAAGTCGCCGGAAACCGCGTCGCCGTACACGACCATCGCTTC
>JAZQAP010000661.1:0-3862 GCA_045545275.1 Thermoguttaceae bacterium
AGTTGCGCCGAGCGGTGAAAAGAGACGCGGCTAGGACGACAAGCCGAAAAGTTCGCGCGATTATAAAGAACGCCGCGCCGACTCGTTGGAGTTGAAACCAAACGAACGGCGCGGCGTTTTTTTAACGTTCAAACGCAACGCTCGTCGCGTTGCGTCAAACACGCGACCGCGGCGAACGTTAAGTCAAGGAATCGCAACGATTAAAGTTTCGCGAGACCTTCTTTGCGAGCTTCTTCGGCGACCGCTTTCGCGACGGCGTCGTGAGCGCGTTTATCCCAAGCGTAAGGCAGGATGTAATCCTTCGAAAGCTCTTCGTCCGAAACGACGGAGGCGATAGCGCGCGACGCCGCCATCATCATTCCCATCGAAATATCGGTCGCGCGGACGTCCAACGCGCCGCGGAAGAGGCCCGGGAAGACGAGAACGTTGTTGATTTGGTTGTTGTATTGCGACGAACCGGTGCCGACGACGGCGGCGCCCGCCGCTTTCGCTTCGTCCGGATGAATTTCCGGAATCGGATTCGCGCAGGTGAAGACGATCGGGTCGGCGTTCATCGACTTGACCATTTCTTGGGTAACGCAGTTCGGCGCCGAAACGCCGACGAAAACGTCCGCGCCCTTCATCGCTTCGGCGAGACCGCCCGTAACGCGTTCCTTATTCGTCATTTCCGCGATTTCTTGCTTCGAAGCGTTCAAGCGCGGGGCGCCCTTGCAAATAATTCCCTTCGAGTCGCAGATGATCACGTCTTTGACGCCGAACGCGACGAGGAATTTCGCGATCGCGATACCCGCGGCCCCGGCGCCGTTCATCGCGACTTTAACGTCTTCCATTTTCTTGCCGGTAACGCGAAGAGCGTTCAAAAGCGCGGCGGCGGAAACGATCGCGGTGCCGTGTTGGTCGTCGTGGAAAACCGGAATGTCGAGTTCTTTCTTGAGGCGTTGTTCGATTTCGAAACAACGCGGCGCGGAAATGTCTTCGAGGTTGACGCCGCCGAAGCTGCCGGCCAAGAGTTTGATCGTTTTAATGATCTCTTCCGTGTCTTTCGAACGGATGCAGAGCGGGAACGCGTCGACGTCGGCGAACGCCTTGAAGAGCGCGCATTTACCTTCCATAACCGGCATCCCGGCTTCCGGACCGATGTCGCCGAGTCCCAAAACGGCGGTGCCGTCGGTGATGACCGGAACGGTGTTCCAGCGGCGGGTCAATTCGAAGGAAAGGTCGACGTTTTCGCTAATTTTGCGGCACGGTTCGGCGACGCCCGGCGTATAGGCGAGAGAAAGCTCTTCGCGGCTGCCGACGGGAACGCGAACTTTCGTTTCGATTTTACCGCGCCATTCGGCGTGTTTCTTCAGCGATTCTTCGTTATAATTGACGGCCATTGAAAATCCTTCCGTATTGAGCGTGGAACGCGTCTAATCCGCGTCGGCGCGTTGCGGACAAGCGCCAAGAGCGGTTCTTTTTTCACGAAATTTTATTGCCTTTTATTATGCTCCGAATTTTATTTTTTACAAGGGGGAGCGGCGAAATTTTTTTGGACTCAAATCGCTAAAACTTTATCGCTACTTATTTAGCGATAAGAGGGAAAAACGCGGTTTTGAATTTTTAAGCGAATGAAAAAAGAGGGGAAAAACAAAGAGCGCGGCGCGCGGGGAGAGTTTTTAATCGTTGTTTTAACTTAGATTTGGCGACCGAATAAAGCGAGATTTTAACGAGCGCGTCGAGAATTTGCGCGACGTAAAGTAGGAAGTAAGGGAAGGAAAATATGGCGCGGCGAAAAGACGAGTGTCGGAAGAAACGGCGCGACCGTTAAAGTTTACGACGGTCGCGCCGGTAAAGTTGGCGCGACCGTTAGAATTGGAAGTAGCGGACGGCGTTATTGTAACAAATGTCGCGAACGATTCCGCCGATCCAGTCGAAGTCGTTCGGCAACAGGCCCGCTTCCATTTCGCCGCCGAGGAGGTTGCAGAGGATGCGGCGGAAATATTCGTGCCGCGTATACGACAGGAACGAACGGCTGTCGGTCAGCATTCCGACGAAAAGGGACAAAAGCCCCATATTCGACAGCGTTTCAAGTTGCTCTTCCATCCCGTTCTTTTGGTCGAGGAACCACCAGCCGGCGCCGTACTGCATTTTGCCCGGGAACGAGCCGTCGTTGAAGTTGGCGATCAGCGACGCGAGGAGGTAATTCGAGTCCGGATTGAGGTTGTAAACGATCGTTTTCGGGAGGTTTCCGTCGCGGTCGAGGTCGTCGAGGTAACGGGAAAGCGCGCGACCGTAAGCGCCGTCGGCCATCGAGTCGCACCCGGCGTCCGGGCCGAGCCGGTTGAAGATTCGCGACGAGTTGTTCCGCATCGCGCCGATGTGAAGTTGCGACGCCCAATTTTTTTCGGCGTCGAGACGGCCCAAGTCGGAGAGGAGAACCGACGTCAACGAGAGCGATTCCTCCGGCGAAACCGGGAAAGCGTGCAAAATTTTCGCGAACGCGCTTTCTAAATCGCCCTCCGAAACCGGCGCCGACCATTCGAACAGCTCGAAACCGCAGTCGGAAAGGCGGCAACCTGCGGCGTCGAAGTAGGCGTGGCGAGCGGCGAACGCGTCGCGCAACCCGGCGAACGAACGAATTGCGACGCCGGACGCCTCTTCGAGACGGCGCAAATAATCGTTATAATCGGAAACGCCCTCCGTCGTTCCGCAGTTTCTTGGGAACGCTTTGTCGGGGCGGAAGGTCGGGAGAACGCGAATCGAGAAGCGACCGGCGGCGTTATCTTCGGCGATTCGGCGGTGATCGGCGAGATCGTCGACCGGATCGTCGGTCGTGCAGACGAGTTCGACGTTCATTTGCCGCATAATGCCGCGCGCCGAGAACTCCGGTTTCGCAAGAAGGGCGTTGCAGGTTTCCCAGATTTCCGGCGCGGTTTCGGCGTTGAAGTAACGGTCGTTAATTCCGAACGGACGGTTCAGCTCCAACATCGTCCAGTGGAAGAGGGGATTGCGAACGGTTTTGGGCGAAACTTCCGCCCAACGCGCAAACTTTTCCCAATCGGTCGCGTCGCCGGTAACGTAGCGTTCGTCGACGCCCGCCGCTCGCAACGCCCGCCATTTGTAATGGTCGCCGCCGAGCCAGATTTGCGTCATATTTTCAAATCGACGGTCGTCGGCGATTTCTTTCGGCGAAAGGTGGCAATGGTAGTCGACGATCGGCATATCGGCGGCGTACTCGCGATACAGGCGTTCGGCGCTTTTCGTTTGCAGGAGAAAATTTTCGGTAATGAATCGCGGCATTGCGGAAGACCTTGCGAAATATAGCGATTATAACGGGAATTTGGCCGGTTTCGCAGGAAAGACGGCGAACAAATAAAACGAAAACGACGGTAAAACGTCGCGTTTGTAAGACTCGAACGACCGAAAAAAGCGAACGGAATCGGGAACCGGTCGCGCGGGTCGCGCAAACGCAAGAAAAGGAAAAAGCTCCGAACGTTGTTTGACGAATTTAACGCTTTTAACGGCGTTGACAACGTAAAAACAACGTTTCGGGGCGTAAAAAACCGTCGACGCGTTTTCTCGTTTGCTAGCGGTTAAGAAAACGCGCCTCGGGGAAAACGAAAACCGTCGAAACGGCTCCGCTCTTGTCGACTTTAACGTTTAAACGTCCAATGAAACGAAAAACGTTAAGCCGGAATCGCCGCGCGCTCGGCTAAACGGCGTTAATCGAGCGCGATTAAGCGATTATCGAGTCAAACTCATTTGCCCGCTTTCGGACCGGCGGCGCAAACTTCCGGAGTCGCTTGGTCGGCGAATTTCGCGAAGTTTTTGTGGAACGCGGCGGCGAGGTTGGTCGCGGTTTCTTTGTACGCGGCTTTGT
>JAZQAP010000662.1:0-2863 GCA_045545275.1 Thermoguttaceae bacterium
GGATTGAAACGCAACTTCTCGGAGTCGGTCGCGCTTGCGCTATGGTCGCCCCCTCACGGGCGCGTGGATTGAAACACTTCGCGCGGCGATCGCCTCCGCGTAACCCGGCGTCGCGCCCTCACGGGAGCGGGGGTTGAAAAAAAACGACCGCGACAATCGCCGACACGTCGGGGCGGTCGCGCCCTCACGGGCGCGTGGATTGAAATGTGTATAAGGAGTTGGCGAAACATTCGAATGACAGTCGCGCTCTTATGGGGACGTGAGGTAAAACACGCTTCAAGCAATGTTCGGAGGCGACGGTTTTCGGGCGCGCTCTCGTAGGCGCGTGGATTGAAACTTTTGAACCGAACGCGGCAACGACATATCGTCGTCGTTGACGCGTTGGCGACGTCGCGCTCTCATGGGCGCGTGAACTGAAACTACTTAACGACTTGATAAACGTGTTGTTAAGCGTTATGCGGCACGCCTTTTTGGGGGCTATTCTTAGGGGGTGTTGACACTAACTGTTAAGTAAAATAACGATTGTTACAAAGTTTAAAAACGCCGAAAACATAACGTCGAGCTTCTCGTAACGCGTCGCGATTCGTCGGAAGTCCTTGATACGTCGAAAGAAACGTTCGACTTCGTTGCGGCGTTTATAAAGTTTTTTATTGTAACGCCAAGGTTTGCGTCGGTTATGTTTCGGCGGTACGACCGGTTTTAAGCCGACGTCGCGAGCAGTTTGGCGCGTTTCGTCGCCTTCGTAGGCGCGTTCCATCAAAACGGATTTCGGTTTAAGTCGTTTGACATTAAGGTTTCGGTATGTTCTCGACTGACGGGCGCGTCGCCAACGTTCCCAGGCGAGAGTTTTAGCGCGACCGGAATCGCCGGTTCGACGACGATCGCGCGAATTTTGGTTGCGCGACCGTCTTTCGTTCGACCGATCGCCTGCGGCCCGTTTTTATAAAGCGTCGGCGGCGCTCGGACTCGATTTTACAAACGTCGAGTCCAACGACAACACCAAAGAATCGGCGCCGATAAGTTCTTCGTCGACAAGCGCTTCCAATATTTTCGCCAAAACGCCGTTCTCGGCCCGGCGTCGAAAACGACGATAAACCGTGTTCCAAGGCCCGTAACAAGACGGCAACGCGCGCCATTCGCATCCGTTCTCGGCAATATAAAGTATTGCGCCCCAAAATGTTAAATTATCGACGCGAACGTTGCCGCGCGCGGTCGGCAGTAACGGCTCGATTTTTTTGTGCTGTTTTTCCGTAAGTCTCATAGGCGTATTATAGCATTTTGCAACGCTTACGCGAGGCGTGAAAGGGGTAACGCGCCCTAGAAAGCGCGTCCGCAACGACGAAGACGCGCTGTACGATAACCGCTCTCGGAGGCGCCGGCTCTAAGAAGCGGGACGGTTTCTTGCTTATCTTTGTAATCGCCCAACTTAGCGACTCCGGCTCTAATTTTTGAACGGCGAAAAATACGGCGTTGAGGCGGTGCGCCGGAACGATCGGGGCTAACGCCCCCGAAAAATCGTCCCAAAGAGGACTTGCCCGGGCAAAATAACGGACGTCGAGTAAAAGTCTTTCAAGCTCGAATATTAAAGCGTAAAAATCTTGCGGCCCTAGGGAGTTGCGACGTCTTGCGATTTATCGTCGGCGTTAAGACGTCGCGCTTTCCCGAACGCGGGGATTGAAACTTAACGAGCGCGCGTTCGACGGCTGTCGAGAATAACGCTCAAACGCTAAAAAATTTTTCGACAAATTTTTGTGTTTTAGCGAAAACGACGTTTTTTATTCTCTTTATCCTCCTAAACGCGCAAAAATTAAAATGCCAATTATTCGGAAAGCGGAGGAAAGCGACGCCGAGCGGCGACTCGCCAAAAGATTTTGAAGAGTCGCCGCTCGACCGCGTCGGCGAAGGCGTTTCGGGAGTCGCCCTTCCGTTCAAAGGCGAAACTGGAACGGCGCGCGCCGGGCGGCTTGTCGCGACGAAAAAACGCGAGAGCGGTCAAGAAACCTTGCGCAAAACAAGCGCTTTCGGACGCGGCGCGTCGGCGTCGAACTTGACGGGATCGGTAAATTCTTGAAAAATCGGCTCGCCCGGGCAAAACGCGACGCAACGACCGCAACCGACGCACTTTTCCGCGTCGACGACCGGCAAACTCGCGTACTCCTCTTCGTTCCAAACGAAATCGATCGCTTCGAACGGGCATTCGCGGCGGCAAATCGCGCACTCTTGCTGATAATAAATCAAACACCGTTCGATTTTGAATTCGACGGTCGCGATTTTGAAACGATTTTTTGCATCGAGCGTCAGCGGCGAAATCGCGCCGGTCGGGCAAGCGGCTCCGCAAGCGACGCAGTCTTTTTCGCAAAACGCGCCGTCGTCGAAAACGAGTCGCGGCGCCGGACGGGAAAGCGGCGAAGTTTTGACGGTCGCGTCGATTTTAACGGCGGTTTCGGCGGACGCGTCGGCGGTCGGTTCGTCGTTCGCGACGTCGGCGTTTTCCGACGATTCGGCGGTTTCGGTCGCGTCGATTTTAGCGGTTTTAACGGCGTCGGACGGCGCGTCGAAGCGCAAAACTTGCGTCGGGCAAACGTCGACGCAGCGTCCGCAACGAGCGCAACGGGTCAAAAACGCGTCTTCCGGGAGCGCGCCCGGCGCTCTAAACGGCGTCGCGGCGAGAACGCGAGCGCTCCAACGGCGAACGGCGCCCAACGTCGCGGCGGCGAGTCCGAAAACGGCGAGCGTTCGCAAAAAACGTCGGCGCGTCGGCGCTTCAAGCGGGGAAGCGGGAACGGTTTTGCCGGTCGCGTCGGTTGTTTCGGCGTCGACGGGCGCGGGCGTGGGCTTTTTGCCGGGGAAAGTTGGGGCGATT
>JAZQAP010000663.1:0-4837 GCA_045545275.1 Thermoguttaceae bacterium
GAGTCGCCGGTTTGGCGCGTCGCGATTTCCGACAGCCGCGACCCGCGCGGGCTGAACGTTCCGGAAGACGGCGCCGACGAAGACGCGAAAAAGGCGAACGCTCGGTCGAAAGCCGCCGTTTACCGCAAGGGGCGCAACGGCGTCCTCGACTGGCTTATGTCCGGCAAGAAAACCGGAAACGGCCCGACCGAACGTTTCCCGAACAACGATTTCAGCTTCTTCTCGATGCAAACGCGTCAGTTCCGCAACCTGCCGACTCCGGCGGGCGAGCTGGAAGTCGCGTCGATCGCCGACCTCGACCTCTTCCAAGGGTACGACGAAGCGAACAACAAAGCGAAGGAGCCGAACGCCGCGACGTTCCTCGCCGACTGGAAAGCGTTTAACCTGCGAAGTTCGAACGTTCTCGGCGCCGCGTTCGCGGAATCGCAAGACTCCCGCGTCGACTCGGTCGCCGGAAAACGCGCCGACGCTTGGTCGTTGCGCGAAGTCGAACTCGACCGTATCCTTTGGTTCAACAAAGCGGAAGGGGACTCGACGAGCGACAATACGAAGCTCGGAACGGCCGGGAAGTATCCGGACGCGCTGCGCACCTTCTGCAACGCGGAAGACGAAATCGTTTATCTCGCGCCGAACGAATATTTGGTCGTCGGGCCGGATAAAAAACGTTCGCTCGGTTCCGTCGCGTTCAACTCGACGTCGGGCGAAGCGGACGACCGACGCTTCGGCGTCAAACCGCTCGACTCCGACGCCGCGAGTTGGATTAATATCGACAACGGGCGACACGGGACCGACTCCCTGACGAACGCCGGAACCGAAAACCTGTCGCAAGCGGGGAAACCGGCGCCGAACTACAAGTACATGGTCGCCGTCGCCAACATCGGCGGTCGCGGGCTGAACATTTCGGAACCGCTTTGGACCGCGACCGGCGTCGACCCGTATTACGAAAACCAAACGAACGACAAACTCGATCCGACCGTTCTCAAGAACGACAAAATCGACGTCCGCGACGTCCCGTTCGAGACGCCGAAATCTTGGGGCGACCGCGGAACCGAAAGCGACGATTTTTATAACAATAAAGTCGCGAACTACCCGATCGTCCAAGACAAACTTTTCGGCGTCGGAACCGTTCCGGCGTACAAGTCGGCCTTCGTTCAACGCGTCGCCGACCCGAACCGTCCGTATCACCCGTTGATGAACCCGTATATCTCCGTCGACTGGAACGCGATGGACTTGACGGTCTTCACCGGCGAATGCGTCGAAATCGACGATCTCGACGGCGAAAGCGCGCGGTCGTTCGTCGACGACGATACGATCGCCGAAGACGCGGATTATTTCGACAACGACGAAAACAAAATCGAGTTGGCGGAAAATAAGGCGTTGAACATTCCGAACAAAGGAACGTTCGCTTACGTCGACGCGTTCTCGTCCCGTCAATGGGGGAACTCCGCGCAACGTATGTTTGTCGGCGGTTTGCGTCAAGACGGTAAAATCCGTCCGAACGTTTGGGCGCGCGGCGTCCGACTCGGCGACGGCGACCGCGCCGGCCTCGAAACGCCGAACGATATGTCGACCGTTTTGCGCGGCGACGGTTCCGGGAACAACGTTCCGGCGTTGAAATGGATTCCGCGCCACACGCTCGGGTTCTACAACGACCGCGGCCCGCTCGGAACTTGGGGCGTCGACGCGGACGGAAACGCCGAATTTACGGAAAATACCGCGTCGTCCTATTATAAGGGGCTGAACCAAACGTACTCCTTC
The DNA here is from genome assembly GCA_045545275.1 of Thermoguttaceae bacterium. GTDB lineage: Bacteria > Planctomycetota > Planctomycetia > Pirellulales > Thermoguttaceae > RUG369. Next base: position 1,759 of record JAZQAP010000663.1, read on the forward strand.
GCCAAGACGGCGACGGTCGCGACGGAAAACTTGCCGTATCGCGCCGCGCCGCGGACGCCGTTCGAACACCTCGTTTGGAACGACGCGCCCTACGGCAACCCGTTCGAATTGGCGCTCGTTCCGGCGTCCGCGCCGGGCCGCTTCGGGCTCGAGTTCGTTCGCGAGTCGGATCAGTTCGACTTGGCGAAGCTGTACAACGTGCATCGCGGCGAACGTCGCGGCGTTTCGCTCGGTTCCGAAGGCGTTTTCGGGTTCGACAAGTGGTACGATAAGGCGGAACACGCCGAAGATATGCAAGGCTTGAAGGAACGCGGCGGGAAAATCGGGCCGTATTTGAACTTCTTCGCGAGTTCGAAGCGTCCGGGCGAGTCGCTGAACCTCTGCCGCGCGTTGGAGTTCGTTTACACGCCGTCGCTTTACCTCGGGACGCAAAACCTCGCCGGAGAAGACGAAAACGGGAACCTCATTACCGACGATTACGGGAACCCGGTCTTCTACTCGGCGCGCCGCGAACCGGGGAAAGTCAACCTGAACACGACGAACGAAGCGGTTTGGAAGGCTCTTTCGCCGCGTTCCGAACGCGTCTCCGACGACGCGAAACTCCCGGGGACGCCTTGGCGAAGCGAAGGTTCCGACGACGGTTTGTTCGACGTTCGGACGACGATGACGCGCACCGAAAACGTCGGCGATACCGACGGCGACGGAACCGACGATTTCGAACCGGTCGAACTTTCCACCTCGTTCGTTCCGTTCCAACCGGCGCACACGACGCCGCTTTGGGGCCGCCTCGACCAATCGCCGGCGCCGCTCCCGATTTCGGCGACGTTGGCCGCGCAAAACGAAACGCGTTCGGACGATCGCGGGACGAACGCCGACCCGCTCTTCGACAACCTGCGAGAGCGTTACGCGACCGACGGCGGCGAAACGGTTTATACTTACCAAGACGAAAGCGGGAATTTGCAGACGACGACCGATCTCGATTGGCTGATCGCGAACAATATCGATTACAACGAGTTTAAGCTCGGCAAGCGCAACAACCTCTTCGAAGCGACCGCCGAAATGCAGCGGTTGAGCGGTACGACGACGAATCGTTCGAACGTCTTCGCGATTTGGACGACGGTCGGCTACTTCGAGGTCGAGCGGTGCAACCCCGGCGTCAATATGCCGAGCGTCGACCCGGACGGAAACGAAATCACGCTCGCGAAGTTGATCGACCCGAACTACAAGTGGTACCGCTACTACCAAGCGATTTACCCGGACGGCTACACCTACGGGAAAGAGCTGGGCGCCGAGTTCGGCGAAACGAAGCGGCGTCGCGGGTTCGCGATTATCGACCGTTCGATTCCGGTCGACTTCCGTCGCGGGCAGTCGGCGAACTACCAAGACGCGATCTTGCTGCAACGCGTGTTGGACTAAGCGTTTGAGAAGTGGAAAACGAACCGAGCGATTCGGGCGGCGTCGCAAAAGCGGCGGCGTCCGACGGTTCGACGTTGAAAACGGCGTCGAACGTTGATTAACGTTTGACGAAAAAAAGGGCGGGGGGTTCCTCCGCTCTTTTTTTGTCGCCGGGGTCGGAGAAGAGCGACGGTCGAGCCCGTTTATTTTACCCGGTTTCGCCGATTTGACATTTTTTTCGGAGAACGGCGGCGTCCGACGGTTCGACGTTGAAACGGCGTCGTCCGTTGAATAACGTTCGTCGAAAAGGGCGGGGGGCGTTCCTCCGCTCTTTTTTTTGTCGACGGAGCGCGGGAAGGGCGGACGACGCTTCCGTTTATTTTGCCGGGTCTCGCTAATTTAACGTCGCCTTTCGAGCGCGGCGGCGTTCGGACGAACGCGTCTTTTTACCGAACCCCTTGGCGGCGCGGCGGAATCGTTTATAATAAAAACGACGCGTTCCGTTCGAACGGCGACCGGCGCTTTTGTCGGCGGGAAGTCGGGGAAAGGGGAGCGCGTCGCGGAAAATCGAACGTTGGACGCGTCGAGCGTCTTGAAAATAGAAACGAAAAAGAAGGGAAGAAGATGCCGTCGAATCAAGTTCTTATCGTCGTCGCGCGCCCGGAAGCCGAGAAAAGTTTTAACGGCGCGATCGTTCAAGCCGCCGCCGACGCGCTGACCGCCAACGGATACGCGCCGGTCGTCAGCGACCTTTACGCCGAAAATTTCGACCCGACGATGACGCTCGCCGAGGTGAACGAGCCGGTCGAAAAAGCCGACGCCGATATTCAAGCGCGGATTCAAGCGGTGAAAGAGTCGGTCGGTTTGATTTTCGTTCACCCGAACTGGTGGGGCGGCCCGCCCGCGATCTTGAAGGGTTGGCTCGACCGCGTTCTGCGCAACGGCTTCGCTTACGGCTTCACGGCGGACGGCCCTTGGCAAGGTTTGACCGACAAAACGGTTCAAGTTTTCAGCACGTCGAACACGCCGCGCGACGTCGAGTTGAACGTGTACGGCGACCCGTTGGAGAACTTTTGGAAGACGATCGTTTTCGGTTTGACCGGTTCGAAGTCGTTTGAACGTCGCAACTTCGAGCAAATTATTTTGAGCGACGAAGCGCAACGCGCCGCTTGGTTGGCGGAAGTCGGCGAGATCGTCGCCCGACGGTTCCCGAAAGTCGATTGAGCGAGTCGCAAAGGCCGGAGCCGACGGAGCGAAATGGGAAAACGGCGCCGCGTTGGAGCGGGATTTCCGCAAGCGCGGCGCCGTTTTCCCGTTTGAGCGTTCTTTTTTAAGAAAAACGAAAAAATGAGAATTTTACCCCTTGACCGTTCGCCGGTTCGCGTTATAATTGCTTTTGTCTTGACGACGATAACTCGTTAAGTCGGGCAGGTAGCTCAGTTGGTAGAGCACAGGACTGAAAATCCTGGTGTCGGCGGTTCGACCCCGCCCCTGCCCACTTTCCTTTCAGTTGTTAGGAGACGGGACTGAAAATTCAGGCGTCGACGGTTCGACCCCGCCCCTGTCTGCTCTCCTTTCAGTTGTTAGGAGACGGGACTGAAAATTCAGGCGTCGGCGGTTCGACCCCGCCCCTGCCTACTCTCCTTTCAGTTGTTAGGAGACGGGACTGAAAATTCAGGTGTCG
>JAZQAP010000664.1:0-10500 GCA_045545275.1 Thermoguttaceae bacterium
CGCCGGTCGTCGGCTCGTCGCGTCCGAGATACGTTCGCCAAACGGCGAGTTCCGGAAAGCGCGCCGCCAAGAACCGAACGAGCGCGTCGGCCATCCCGACCGTTCCAAGTCCGGCGTTTCCGACGTTTACGGCGTTTTTAACGTTCCCTTCGCTCATCGCGTCCCCCCTTCCGCTTCGCTCTCGACGATCTTCGCGACGACGAAACGCGGGTCGCCGTTCCAAAACCGCCAAAGCCCCGCGTCCGCCTCCGCGAACGCCGAATAAACCCGAACGCCGCTTCCGTCGTCGAGTTCGAACCGGTCGCGCGGACGGGGCGGATAGAGTTCGCCGAGCGCTTCCGTCTCGACGACCAGCTCGCGCGTCTCCGCCTCGCGGTACGTCTTCGCGTCGACGACGACCAGCCGGTCGCCCGCGACGCAAAAGCCGCGCAACCGCTTGACGACGTCGCCGCGCCGCGCCAACACGTCGACGCCCGCGAAACTCAACCCGCTCCTAAACGCCGCCGCGACGGCGTTTCCCCTCGCGTTCATCTTCTTAAACCTTTCAAAAACGTTTTCCCGCCGCCGACCGCCGTCGAAACGTCGGAACGTCGGTTAAATCGCAATCGTCGAGACGCCGCGTTCGAAGCGTCCGGACGACGGCGGGAAAACCGTTAAACAAAGTTGGGCGAAAGCGCCGTCGACCAACGGGAGACGAAACCGAACTCGCGCGGTAGCGCGGATAAAACCGCCTTCGGCGGCGCCGCTTACTCGCCGTCGTCTTTGCGCTTCCGGCGCGTCGTCCGCTTCTTCTTAACCGGCTCCGGCGGCTCTTCCTCCGCTTCGACCGGCTCCGCTTCCGCGATCACGCCGCGTTCGGAATCGCCTTCGTCTTCTCCGGAAACGGCTCCGGCGGCTCCGGTTCCGTCGCTTCCGGCGTTTCCTCCGTCGGCGGCAAGAGGTTCAACGCTTCGAGCGTCTTCAACGTCGTTCGCGCCTCCGCTTGGAGCGCCTTCGTTCGCGGCTCCGTCAAGAGACGTTCCGTCAACTCCGCCAACAAGAGAACCGCGTCCAACAAAATCGGTTCCGTCATTTTCTTCCCCTTTCGTTTCTCCAAAAATCTCCGCCAATTCGCGTTCGACTTCCGCGTCCGGCGCGTTGTAAAAATTCCGAATCAGCCGCCCGCGACGCGCCGCGAAAAGCCAATAGTCGCGGACGACTTCGACCGTTCGCCGCGTCGGCGCCGACAACGACCAAAGCGCGTTTTGAACGCGAAGTCGCGTCGGGCGTCGGCGTTCGGCGACGTCGATTAGCGCGTCGAGAAACGCGACCGCGTCCGCCGTCCGCTTCAAGTAAAGTTGCGCCGCGTTCGGACGGCCCGGGTTCCAGCGTTGAAGCTCCCCGGCGCAATCCGCCGCGCAAAGAACCGACGTCGTTTTGTCTCCAAAGAGCGCGTCGAGTTCCCGTTCGAGGTCGAGTCCGCTCGGATAAAGGAGCGCCCGAGGTTCGAGAACGAGAACGCGGTCGAACGACGCGTCGAGCCCGTCGGCGATTCGCGCTCGAACCGACTTCAAAAACGCGACGTCGTCTTCGCGAAACGCCCCGAACGACGCGCCGAGCCGCTCCGCCGCGTCGGCGTTCCGGGCGCGAATCGATTCGGAAATCGGGTCGTTCTCGACCCGTTGCAAAATTGCAGGCGTCGGCGCCCCCTTTCAGCAAACATACGCCAACGAATATTCGAGCGCGTCGCTTCCGGCGCCGGTCGTTCCGGTCGTCTCGCACTCGACGCGCCAATATCGGTTCGATTCGAGCGTCGGCCGGAACCGAAACGCCCGCGCTTCTCCCGCGCCGGAGAGCGTCCAACTCTTCTCGACCGTCGGCGTTTCGAAGCTCGGCGAATCGCTCGAAACGAGCTTCAACGTCGCAGACGTTCCGCTCGGAAGCGTCGCGTCGGTCGTCTCCGGCGCGGCGACTTCCAACTCGAACCGCTCGGAGCGAACGCCGATCGCCGAACGGACGCCCAAATCGATCGCGTCGGTCGCGGTCGACCCGGCCTTTCCGGCGGTCGGGAATTTTTGCGTCTTAACAAGGGTCGCGTCGCGACTGGTAAAACCGCTCATCGTCTTCTTTCTCCTTCCTTAGCACCTTTTTCTCAAACGCTTTCCGTCGACCAAGCCTTTTCGTTCTCGACGAGCGAATCGGTGTAAAGAATCGGAACGCCGTAAACTTCGTTCGGGAGCGCGACGCCGCCGGTCGCGATCGTCGTTCCGGAAATCTCGATCGTCGGACGGCGCGACGCGGCGAGCAAAATCCCCGCCTTGCGCGACATAAAGAGCGCGTCCGGACGAGCGCCCTTGAACTTTTCGAGCGCGACCAAAATATGTTCGTCGGTGAACGCGGTCGAGGAAATCCCCCCCGGCGTCGCGGCGGTCGAAACGTCGACGTTCGCGACGCGGACGGCGGCGTATTTCGAGAAGTAGCCGAACCCCGGATAAAATTCGAGGAACTGCTGGTAAACCGGAATCGTCTTTTCCGGGTCGCTCGGGTCGGGAACGTCTTTCTCGACGACGTCGGAAAGGTAGAACCGCCCGTCGCGCCCGAAGAGCCAAGAGACGCCGTCGACTTCGTTAAAGCGAACGAAGTACGCGCTCGTCAGCGCCGACGCTCCGCCCCAAGAGCCCCCGGCGTCGAGAACGAAATCGTCGCCGACGAACTTTTGCAAGCCTTGGAACCCTTTTTTCGACGCGCCGGAACCTTCGACGCCGCCGTAAAAGAACTGCGTTCCGAGCGTTCGAATCGCGTTTTCGAGAACGCGGGTCGCCTCCGCCTCCATCAGCCGAGCGCCGCGCGCTTTGTCGCGGTCGATCAAGGCGCGGTCGCAGCGAACGTAACTCCCGGCGTTGTAAAGTTTGAAAAGCGTTCGCTCGTATTCGCCTTTCGACGTGCGAACCCCTTCGTTAACGTCGCGAAAGACGTCGACCGGCGTCGATTCCTTCCGAATCAACCCCTCGACGTAATCTTGCGAAATCGTCGCTTGCGCCGCGCCGATATTGAAACGGTTCCCGTAAATATCCTCGCCGGTGAACTCCGGACAGTTCAGCCGAACCTCCGACGCGATCTCGCGTCCGCCGCCGAACCCGTCGAATTTCAGAATATCGCACCAGTTAACAGCCGTCGTCATTTTCCTTCCTTTCTCCTATTTCCCCCGTTTTCTCCGCCCCGCCCGTCTCAACCGCCGACGGCGCGCTTGAACGCCTCGCGGTAAGACTCCGTTTTCTGTCGGCTCGCGCCCTCGTCGGCGGTCGAAACGCCGTCCCGGTCGGCGGCGGCGAAGGTCGCGAAGTCGCGACGAAGCGTCGTCAGTTCGCGACTCGTCTTTTCGAGCGCGGCGCGGAGCTTGGCGAGTTCGCCGCCGTCGCCGTCGCTCCCCGACTTCGGCGCGTCGCCGTCCTTCTTGCCGCCGCCGTCGTCCGGTTTCGGCGCGTCGTCCCCGTCTTTTTCGGCGTCCCCGCTCTTTTTCGCAAGGCGCGACTTCAGCTTTTCGTTTTCCTCTTTCAACGCTTGGAACGCGTTCGACGTCGCCTCCGCGAGGTCGGCGCCCTCCTGAAAATACTTGACGCCCAGTTCGAGCCCGAACCGGTCGACGTACTCCTGCAACTCGGCGTTCTTGACGCTCGACGGCGCGTCGCTCGTTCCGGTCGCCCCTTCGCCGTCCGGCGCGTTCGCGGCGTCGTCCTTCAATTCGGTCGTTTTTTTGTCCTTGTCCTCGGCCATTTCGTTACCTTTCGTCAACAAAGTGAAATCTTTCCCCAACAACGCGAACGCCGTCCCGTCGTCCGTCGGATACGGGCAGACGGAAAGCCCCAAAAGAGGCGCGTTTCGGAAAACGACGACCGGCCCGACGTATTGCCGCCCGTTCGCTTCGAACGTTTCCCCCGGCCCGACGTCGACCCGCTCCGCCGCCGCGAAGTCGAACGTCGGCGAAATCCCGTAGGGAACGCCCCGCGCCGCTTTCGAAACGATCTCCGACGCGCGGTCGTCGCTCAAAAACGGGGTCAGCTCCCCGTCGGCCAAGAGCGCGAACCCGTCGGCGCGAACCCTCGCCGCCCCGACGATCTCCGCCGGGTCGTGATTGTAATCGACGACGAGCGGCGTCCGCGTCGGCGCGACCGTCGCCAAATCGACGACGAACTCGAGCGTTTCGCGCCCGCCGTCTCGCGTCGGAACGCCGTGTCGCAAGACGTTCCCGGTCAACGCGACCGCCCGAAACGGCGCCGCCGGGCGCTCCGGGCCCGCGCTACCGCGCGAACTCGGTTTCGTCTCCCGTTGGTCGACGGCGCTTTCGCTCAACTTCGCTTCTTTTTTCTCTCCGAAAATCTCCATTGCGCCCCCTTATATCCCGATGTTCGTCTTTCCGGCGTTTTCCGGCAAATACGCCAACGAAACGCCGTTCGCTCTCGCGTCGTCGAGCGCCTCCGACGTGCGCCGGAGCGTTCCGCGCGGGTCGACGCCGTGTAGTTCGCAAGCCGTCCGCTGGTCGGCGAACCCGTTCGAAATCGCGACTTGCCAATCTTTCGCGTCCCCGACCAAGAGCCAAAGCGGAACCGCCGCGCCCGTCCAACGGAACGGAACCGACGCCGCGCCCCTTGGGATTCGCCCGTCCCGCTCCCAACATTCGAGGAGCCAGCGCGTCGTCTTGTTCAGGAACGGGAAAAACGCCCGTTGTTTCAACTTGCAACGCTCGACGTAATGGTTCAGCTCGCCGCGACTTCCGTAAAAGTTCGTCGACGAACCGTCGTAAAACGAATAAGGAACGTCGAGCGCGGCCAGCGCCAACCGCGTCGTCGACTCGACGAACGACTGGAAGTTCTGCGACGGCGTTCCGTCGTGAAAAACCGACGCTTTCTCATTGAGCCCCAAGTCGAAGAGCATCAGCCCGTCGCCGTATTTCTCCGACGCGGCGCGAGGGTCGAACGCGTTTTCGGCTCGCGCCGCCCGCTCCGCGTCCGTTCCGAATCCGTCGTCCGACTTGTCGCGGTTGACGATGAGGCCGATCGTCATTTCGCTCTTCATTTTGATCAGCGCGAGGTCGAAACATTCGTACAAATGCCAATATTCGCGAACGCCCGACGGCAACGGCGAAACGCCCCGGACTTGGTCGTGCGCGTCGAAATAGCCGATCAAGTCCATCTTGCGCGCCGAAATCCAACGCTCGAACGCGTACCCGTTTTCCTCCGGCGTTCGACGGTAAATCTTGTACGCGAGGTTTTCGCCGCGCCGCCCGATTCGGACGCCGTGTTTCAGCTCTTGCGTCGCCGACGGCGCGTCTTCGTCGCGGATTCGGTCGCCTTCGATCAACTGAATCGCCTGCGTTTCCCCGTCGTCGACGCGGAGCGCCCCGACGTCGCCGTCCCGAACCCGATGCGTTTCAATCAGTCGCAAAAGCGTCCAAAAGTCGTGTCGCTTCGAGAAGTGGCAACGCTCCGGCTCGCGCGCCCAAGCGCCGAACTCCCGTTCGACCGCCTCGTCGAGCGTTCGGTCGCCCGACGCGCAAGCAAACCGGAAGTTCGAGACGAAACATAAATGTTGGCGGAGCGCGAATCCGAAAAGCGCGAAGTTGCGCGCCAACTCCCGAGCGCTCGACGACAACGCCAACCGGTCGCGCCGCGTCAGTTCCTTATCTTCCGTTCGCGCCGAAACGACGAGCGGCCGCGCCATTCCCCGCTCCGAAAGCGCGTCGTATCCGAGCCGCGTCGCCGAACGCTCGAACGCCGCGAAGGCGCCGCGTTCGTTCCCCGTCGTTCGCGCCGTCGTCGACGTTTTCGCCGTCGTCGTCTTCCGTTTCTTCCGCTTGCTCATCGCCAAGGCCCGCCCAACCCGAACGTTTTCAAGGAACTCGACCGCCCTTCGAGCGCCGCGATTTCCCGTCGATATTCCTTGATCGCCGCGAGCGTTCCGGCGCGGTCGAACGTCGTCGAAACGCCGTCGACCGTAATCGACGCCGCCGCGCCCGCCTCCGAAAGCGCGTTCGAGAGCCGCGTTATCTCGTCGTAAAGGAAGCGGAGCCGCGCCGCTCGCCAAGTCGCGCAACTTCCGCCGTTTCCGCCGTTTCCGTTCTTTTCGTTCATTCGTCTCGCTCCTCTCGTCGCCGCGTCGGACGTTCGCCCGGTTTGCGCAACCCTTGGACGGCGGCGCCCGCGAAACAGCCGACGACGCAGTCGAAAAGGTGGTTGTCGCGCCCCGGAATCGCCGTCCATTCGGCGACTTCGTTTCCGGCCGCCTTCGCCAGTTGGCAACGCTCCGCGCAGCAGTGGTCGGCGAACATCCGATGACGCTCCCCGACGCTCCCCCAAAGGGACGCGCCCGCGACCGAGCCGACCGGCGCCGCGAACGCCGCGTGAACTTCCGACTTGAAAAAATTAACGTCCGTCGTGATCGTCTTGAACGCGCGCCCCGGCGTCGGCTCCGCGATCCAGCGGTTCCCAACCTTCGCGCCCGGCTTCGGCGTCCACTCGCTCATCGGTTTGCGCGCCGCGCCGATCGCCCGCCCCTTCGCCGGACTGACGACCGGAACGCCGACGCGGCGAATCGCGCTTTCGACCGGGTCGCGCCGGTAGCCGACGTCGACCATCAGCCGCGAAATCGACAGAACGTGTCCCGAAACCGAAAGCCAAGTTTCCCCTAAAATCTGATGTGTCAAGGAGAAAACGCCCTCTTGGATTCCGCCGTCGACGTCCGCGAACGCGAACGTTTGCTTGAGCGTCGCGTTTCCGCTCCGCCCTTTGAAAAAATACTCTTCGCGCTGTTCCGGAAAGGCGCCGTAATCGACGACGAAACAGGTTCGGTCGTCCTTAAACGCGCAAACGGCGTAATATAGGACGTCGGCGTGAACGTCGATAAACGCGGTGAGCGTCGTCGCGTCGTTCGGAACTTGGAACCGTTCGAGCCCGTTCGTTCGCGACCGAATCGTCCGCGCGTCGCAAACGAGCGACGCCGTCTCCGGCGTTCGCGGTTCGTTTTGCCGCTCCGACCAAAAGGACGCTTCGTCGTCGATCAAGTAATTCATCGCCCGTTGCAACCGCGACGCTTCCTTTTTCCGGTCGTAATTTTCCGGCCAATCGACGACGGCGCCCGCGTCCATCGCCTCCCGATGTTCGGCGTAAAAGGCGTTCGCCTCCTTCGCGCTCTTGCGGCGCCGCGTCGCGTACTCGCGCAGCCAAAGGTCGTCGAGCCGGTCGGGAAACCGCTCGACCATCTTGAAGCGCAAGCCGTTCCATTGCGGCCGCGTTTCCGGACTCAAATAAATCGCGGAAACGTCGTCCGGTTCGATGCAAGTGCAAACCATAACGACCGTCATCGAGTCGCCGTCCGCCGCGAGCCCGATAATATCGCGCTCGATTTTATCGCAAATCTTTTTGACGCGCTCCGGATTCTTCGCGTCCTCGATCTTCTGCAAGTCGTCGCAAACGACGAGCGAAGGCCGCGCCGTTTCCCCGTCGACGCCGTCGGTCGACGCGCCGCGAATCGCGCCGTTAATCCCGACCGCTCGAATCGTCGCGGCGCTCGCGGCGGAACCGGGAATCGTCGGCGTTTTGATCTTGTCCGTTTGCCAAACGATTCCGGTCGCCTCCCCTTCGAAGAGTTGACCGCGAGCGAGGAGCGCCGAGCCGCCGAGTCGCGCGAGCGGAACGGCGACTTCCGGGAAGTCTTCGCGGATCCGCTCCGAAACGAACGACTTTTTGACGTCGGCGAGGAGTTCCGTCGCCTCCGTTTTCGTCGCCGAAACGACGAGGACGTACTTGTGCCAACCGTAAAGGATCGCCCAAACGACCGCGCCCTTGACGATCGTCGTTTTCCCGGCGCCGCGCGGCGTCGCGATCGCCCGCAAACCGCCGTTAAGTATCGCGTCTTGAAGCGTCCGAATGTAACGCAGGTGGTTGCGACTAAACGACTTCTTAAACTTCTTCGGCAAATACGTCCGAAGGAAAAGCGCGAGGTCGTACTTGCAGGCGGCGCGGCGTCGAGCGTTAAAAATCGGCGGAAGGGGCGCGATTTCCCGCCCGGCCAACGACGTTCGCCGCGACCGTTCGGCGGCGCGCCGCTTTTGCCGTTCGTAAGCGGCGGCCCCCTTATCGCTCGCCGTCGCGCTCGTCCGTCGTTCCGTCCTTTCCATCGTCGCCGTCGTCGCTTTCTTCCCTTCTTTCCGTCTCTTCCGCTGCGTCGGTTCTCGTTTCTTCCGGCAAAATTCGGTCGACGACGTACTGCGCCGTCAACCGCGCCAACTCTTCGAGCTTGAGCCCCCGCCGAAAGAGCCCGGTCGACTCCAAATAGCCGCGAACGTTTTCCTCGCGCTCCGTCGCCTCCGTCTGCGCCGCCGAATCGGCGTTGGCGAAGTCGCATAACCGCAATACTTCCGCCTGTTGACGCAACGCCGCGAGCGCGTTCTTGACGTCGCCGGTCGCCAACGCGTCGGCGAGGGCCCGCTCGACGAGAATTAAGTTCTTTCCGAGCGCTAGCCGCCCGTCGGTCGACGCGGTTCGAATCAAATAATCGCGGGCCGCGTCGACTTCCGCCGTCGACCGCCCGACGCAAGCGACGTCTTCCCCGTCCCTCGCGATTCGGAACGCCAACTCGCGAACCGCTTCCGGCGCAAGCCCGCAAGCCGCCCCCGCTCGACCGTCCCCCTTGCGAACCGCTCCCGCCTCGCCCCGCTTCGTCAACTCGCCCGCTCCCGCCCAATTTTCAAACGCCCGTCAACTTTTCGCAAGAAAGAAACAAAACTCCATTTCTTGCTCGATACGTTTGGGGTGCAAATCGACCGCCCCAAAGTAGTACCTTGCCCCCTCCTCCGGTCGCTCGGCCCGCTCACTTGACGACCGCCCGAAACGTGAAGTAAATCGGATTTCCGCCCGACTTGCGTTTGACGCAAACCTGAACCGCGAACGTTCCGGAGTCGCCGAAAAGCGGTCGTTCGGTCGCGTCCGGCGTCCAAACAAAGTTCGGCCCAACCGCGTCGAGCGTCCAGCCGTCGATTTCGACCGGCTCTTCGAGAATCGCGTCGAGCGGAACCGCAATATGTTCCCAACCGTCGACCGGCGACCAAATTTCTCGCGCGCCGAACCCCGGCGACACGGCGTAAACGGTCGCGGTAGCCGACTCGACTTCGTCGCGACTCAAATAGACCGCCGTCAGTTTATTCTTGACCGAAGCCAAGAGCAAAACGTTTTCATTCCGATACATAACATTCCCCGCCGAAATAAGTTGCGTCGCCGTCTCCCACTCGACCGCGACCGTCGCGACCGCCGAAATATCGTCCGCGACGTAAACGTAAAAATCGCCGGTCGGGAAATACGCTTCGTCGACATAAAACGTTTGACCGTCGAAGATTCGGAAACGTTCTTTTCCGCTTAGCGCGACTTCGAGCGGCGACGCGTCTTTCGTCGGCGTTATTGCGACGACTTCCCAACCGTTTGGCGCGACGGCGTTTTCCCGTTCGACGCAAACTCGCGCCGTTTCGTCGGTTGCGCTCCAAACAACGTTGGCCGTCGTCGGGTCGGTCGCGGTCGCGGCGAACGCTTCCACCTCGGCGCAATAGTCGACGCGCCGGACGTAAGTCTCGAACGTCGCGGCGCTTGCGTCGGTTCCTTGCGGCGTCGCGAAATAGCCGGTTCCCGTAAACGTCGCGGCGCCGACGGTCGCGGTTTTCGTCGCGGTTAAAATCGCGTCGACGTAAGCGTCGGCGGCGCCGTTGTTTCCGTCGACCGCGTCGCGCGTTGCGTCGGCGTTTCCGTCGGACGCGCCGATTGCGTCGGGCGCGAAAACGACGGTCGCGGCGCTTCCTTCGCCGTTGTCGAGCGTTAAGTTCGCTGTCGTAAAACGAGACGCTTCAAACGTTAACGTCGCGGCGTCCAATGCGGCGGTCGTCGCGACCAACGTCGACGCGACGCAGGTTAGCGACGCTCCGGACGCGTTCAAGGTTTCGGCGTTAACGTCCGAGTTTTCGACGGTTAACGTCGAATCGGCGGCTAAGGTTAACTTCGCGGCGGTAAGCGTCGCCTTGTCGACCGTTAACGCCGAAACGGCGGCCAAGGTTAACGTTTCGGCGTTAAGCGTCGCGGTTTCGACGGTTAACGACGCTCCGTCGTTCAGCGTCAGCGACGCGACGTCGAGATCGCGTTCGGCGATTTTCGCGCTTCCGCTTAGTTCGACGGCGACCGTCGGCGCGTCGCCGTAAACGGTTTGACCGGTTAACGTTAACGCCGCGCTTGTCGCCTCGGAGAGGTCGACGACGAAATGGTCGGCCCAGCTTTCCGGCGCGCCATCGGGTAAAATTAGCGACGCTCCGTCTTGTAATATTAGCGTAATCGGTTCGCTCGCAAGGCGTTCGACGTTCGTCGACGACGCGCTTCCCCATTTGACGACGCGAGCGCGAACCGTCGTTCCCGGCGCCGTTAACGCGCAAACGTCGTTCGCCGAGGTCGACGCGTACAACCGAAACTCGTCGCAACGGTACGCGCCGCC
>JAZQAP010000665.1:0-9011 GCA_045545275.1 Thermoguttaceae bacterium
GTCGACGTTTTGCTGAAATTAGAGTCGGCGAACTTTCCGAGCGGTCTCAAAGATCGAGCGGCGCGGGCGATGATCGACGCGGCGGAAAACGTCGGGCGACTAACGCCGTCGACGAAAATCTTCGGAGCGACGAGCGGCGGCGAAGGGCTCGCGTTGGCGTTCGTCGCGGCGGCGCGCGGGCTCGACTTAACGCTCGTCGCGCCGGAGCGCTTGTGCGGAGCGCGAATCCGAACGTTGCCGACGCTCGGCGCGAAACTGATGCTAACGCCGAAAAAACTCGGGATGAGCGGCGCGTTGAAGGCGGTCGCCGACGCGGCGCGCTCCGACGCCGACGTTTGGGTTCCGAACCTCTTCGAGAATCCGGCGAACGTCGCGATTCACGAGGCGACGACCGGCCCGGAACTTTGGCGCTCGACCGGCGGACGGCTCGACGTTTTCGTCGCGGGCGTCGGTTCCGGCGGGACGTTCGTCGGCGTTTCTCGTTATTTGCGTCGCAAAAATTCGGCGATTCAAACGGTCGCGGTCGAGCCGATCGAGTCGCCGGTCTTGAGCGGAGGGCGGCCCGGCGCGCACGGGATCGTCGGGATCGGCGCCGGTTTCGTTCCGAAAATTTTCGACTTCCGCGTCGTTAGCGCCGTCGAAACCGTTTCGACCGAGGAAGCCGCCGACTGGGCGCGTCGCTTGGCGCGAGTCGAGGGGATTTTCGCCGGAATTTCGACCGGAGCGAACCTCGCCGCCGTCGCGCGGTTGGCCGAACGTCGCGAAAACGTCGGGAAAACGTTCGCGACCGTCGCGCCGGACGCCGGGGAGCGGAGCTGGGCGGGCGGACTCTTCGACGACGGAGCGCGGGGCGACGTTCGCCGTCTTTGATATTTTGGGGTCTGAAACGTTAAAGAATAAAAAAAATAAAATTAAAGGAACGCGCAAAAATCGACGATCGAAGCGCGTCGCGCGGACGGCGACGCTAGACAAGAAGTTAATCTTTTCTAATTTTCTGAAAGCGTTTATCTTACGCGACGGGTAAAATCGGCGTTTTTTTGAAGAGTTTGGCGAAAAAAAAGTCGATTCCCCTTGACGCTTTCGCCGCGCTCGATACAATTAAAACAATTTGGCGAACGCCGGAATTCTTCCGATTTTCGGCGATTCGTCGACTCGACGCGTCCTGAAAAGACCGGAAAGTTAACCAAGGCTAATTTGGCGCGTCGAGCGGAACCAAGCGGCGCCGGGCGTTCGGAGAATAACGTCGAGCGCGCCGCTCGACGAAAAAGCGGAGTTTTCCGCGTATTTTCGGCTCTTCGCAGCGAAAGGAATGAAAGTAAAATGGCGTTGATCGTGCAAAAGTTCGGCGGAACGAGCGTCGCCGACACGACGAAAATTCTCTCGGCCGCGCGCAAAGCGATTCGCGAAACCCGCGCCGGAAACCAAGTGGTGATGGTCGTTAGCGCGATGGGCAAACAGACCGACCGCCTTGTCGAATTGGCTAATGAAATTAGCGACCGCCCGGACGCCCGCGAAATGGACATGCTCCTTTCGACCGGCGAGCAGGTAACGATCGCGCTGATGGCGATCGCGCTCGAATCGCTCGGGCACAAGGCGGTCAGCTTCACCGGGGCGCAAATCGGCATTCGCACCGACGCGACGTACAGCAAGGCGCGCATCCGCTCGATCTCGACCGACCGTATGAAGAAAGCGCTCGACGACGGGAAAATCGTCATCGCCGCCGGGTTCCAAGGGATCGACGACGATTTCAACATCACGACGCTCGGCCGCGGCGGGAGCGACACGACGGCGGTCGCGTTGGCGGCGGCTCTTAACGCCGATTATTGCGATATTTACACCGACGTCGACGGCGTTTACACGACCGACCCGCGCGTCGTTCCGGACGCTCGCCGCGTCGAACGCATCAGTTACGACGAAATGCTCGAATTGGCGAGCCTCGGCGCCGGCGTTATGCACAGCCGTTCGATCGAATTCGCGAAAAAATTCGGCGTCTTGGTTCACGTCCGCAGCAGCTTCAGCGACGCGCCGGGCACCGTCATCGGCCCGAAACCGGAGTGCGAAGACGCGCCGGTCTGCGGCGTCGCGCTCGCGAAAAACGAAACTCGCGTCGCGGTTCTCGGCGTTCCGGACGAACCGGGCGCGGCGATGAAAATCTTCTCGAAGTTCGCCGACGCGAAAATCCCGACCGATATGATCGCGCAAAACTCGAGTTCGAAGGGAAAAACGGACGTTTCGTTCACGATTCAAAGCGAAGACGCCGCCAAAGCCCGCGAAGTCGTCGTCGACGTTTTCAACGAAATCAACGCCGCCGGGTTCGAAATCGACGAAAACGTCGCGAAGGTTTCGATCGTCGGACTCGGAATGACGCGCCGACCGGGCGTCGCGCAAAAAATGTTTCACGCGCTCGCCGAACGCAACATTAATATCGAAATGATCGCGACGAGCGACATTAAAGTTTCCGCGTTGGTCAACCGCGACGAAGCGGTCGACGCGTTGCGCGCCCTGCACGCCGCGTTCGAACTCGACAAAGCGCCGGTCGTTTCGGACGCCGCCGCGAACGCCGACGAAACCGGTTCCGCGTCGGGCGAAGAGTTCGCGAAACTCGCGTCGGCGCAATGGATTTCGCGCCTGACCGGGATGGAAGACCTCCTCGTCGAAGGCGTCGATTTGGACGAAAACCAAGCGCGCTTCACCCTTTGCGACTTGCCCGACCGTCCCGGTTTGGTCGCCGAAGTTTTCGACCGCGTCGCCGAGGGGCGCGTCGTCGTCGATATGATCGTTCAAAGCGTCGGGCGCGACAATTTGGCGAACGTTACGTTCACCGTCGCCCGCGAGGAAGCGGAAGCGGTCGCGAAGATTACCGAAGAGCTGGCCGGCGTTTACGGTTGCCGCGTCGAATCGCACGTCGCCGCCGCGAAGTTGACCGTCCGCGGCACGGGCTTGCGCAGTCATACCGGCTTGGCGTACCGCATGTTCAAAACGCTCGCCGACGACGGCGTCAACGTCGACGTCATCAGCATGAGCGAGCGGAGCGTCGGCGTCGTCGTCGACGCGGCGGTCGGCCAACGCGGTCGCGACGAGTTGGCGAAAGAGTTCGCCGAAGAAACGCTTTAATCGTTTCAACCGGTTTAATCGGCGTTTTGAGTTTCGCGTCGACGGCGGTTTCGTTCCGGCGGTCGACGCGAAACGACGATTTCGACGGCGGTCGCGCGACGTTTTTCGGTCGAGCGGTTCCGCCGTTTTGTCATTAATACTATAGGGGAAGCGCGAAATAGGGGGCGAAGCGCGTCGTTTGCGCCGACCGAGCCGCCGCGCGTCTTGTTTAACCCCGTCTAATTTTTGCTTGATTTGCCCAATTTGCCCCGTCGACGCGTTTTAGCGCCAAGGAGACGACATTAAAATGACCGTTCGAATCGAACTTTACGACACGACGCTGCGCGACGGCGCGCAAACCGAGGGCGTTTCGTTTTCGTTGAGCGACAAACTCTTGGCGACGGCGCGTTTGGACGAGATCGGAATCGATTACGTCGAGGGCGGTTATCCGGCGTCGAACGAGAAGGACAAGGCGTTTTTCGAACGCGTCGCGCAAAAGCCGCCGAAAAAAGCGTTGGTTTGCGCTTTCGGAATGACGCGCCGCAAGGGCGTTCGACCGCAAGACGACGCGGGGTTGGCGAGTTTGGTCGCGTCCGGCGCTCCGGTTTTAACGATCGTCGGGAAAGCGTCGGCGTTCCAAGCGCAAGACGTCGTTTGCGTTTCGCTCGAAGAGAATTTGGCGATGATCGACGAAACGCTCCGTTTCGCGGTCGACGCCGGCAAGCGCGTCTTTTTCGACGCGGAGCATTTCTTCGACGGTTGGAAGGAGAACGCCGAGTACGCGCTCGAAACGCTCCGAACGGCGGCGCGCGCCGGAGCGGCGTCGGTCGTCCTTTGCGACACCAACGGCGGAACGCTCCCGGACGAGATCGCGGCGGGGACGAAAGCGGCGCTCGACGCGGTTTCGCCGTTCGGCGCGACGGTCGGGATTCACGCGCACAACGACTGCGGGCTGGCGATCGCGAACTCGTTGGCGGCGGTCGAGGCGGGCGCGACGCTCGTTCAAGGAACGATCAACGGTATCGGCGAGCGTTGCGGGAACGCCGACTTGATCGCGGTTTCGGCGATTCTCGCGCTGAAAAAGGGGGGGCGTTTCGACGTGTTGCGTCCCGGAGCGCTGGAAAAGTTGACGCAGTTTTCCCGGTTTATGGACGAGTTGGTCAACGTCGCGCCCGATCCGCGGCGACCGTTCGTCGGACGGAGCGCGTTCGCGCACAAGGGCGGAATGCACGTCAGCGGCGTCAACCGTTCGTCGGCGTCTTACGAGCACATCGCGCCGGAAACGGTCGGGAACGAGCGGCGCGTTTTGGTCAGCGAGTTGGCCGGGCGGTCGAATTTGGTCGCCTGCGCGAAAAAATATCGGCTCGAAGAGAACGGCGTCGTCGACGCGGAGACGGTGAAGGCGGTGTTGGACGCGGTTACTCGCAAGGAGAGCGCCGGATACCAATACGAAGCCGCCGACGGTTCGCTAAAGCTGCTCGTTCAAAAGATTAAGGGCGAGTTCCGCTCCAGTTTCCGCCGCTTAAATTACCAAACGAGCGTCGTCGTCAACGACGTCAACGAGTCGCTGACGACGAAGGCGACCGTCGCGACGGTGAAGCTCCGCGTCGGAAAACGGGGCGAAATACGACACGAAGTCGCCGAAGGGGACGGCCCGGTCGACGCGCTCAACAACGCGTTGCGCAAGGCGTTGCAACCGATTTATCCGGAACTCGGCGAAATGAAGCTCGTCGACTATAAGGTGCGCGTTCTCAACTCCGACGCGGCGACGGCGGCGACGACGCGAGTCGTCATCGAGAGCAAAGACGGCGACGAACGCTGGGGAACGGTC
Source organism: Thermoguttaceae bacterium (assembly GCA_045545275.1). Classification (GTDB taxonomy): domain Bacteria; phylum Planctomycetota; class Planctomycetia; order Pirellulales; family Thermoguttaceae; genus RUG369. The sequence continues at coordinate 4,925 of JAZQAP010000665.1, forward strand.
GGCGTCAGCGAGAACGTCGTCGAGGCGAGTTGGATCGCGCTTTGCGACAGTATCGAGTATAAATTATCGAAATCGTTGCGCAACAAGAAACGCGACGCGGAAAATTGAAAGCGCGACGTTAAAAACGGCGATGAATCGCGTTCTTTGGCGACGTTAAATTTTGCCGATTTTGCTCCGTTTAACCGACGGCGGCGAAGTCGGCGTTTTTTCGTCCTTTATTACTTAACGACAACAACGACGAACGGCGTCGGCGGGCGGCGACCGTCGCGAATTCGGCGGCGCGGCGGTTCCCAACGGCGTCGGAAGGCGGCGTCGGCAGGCGGCGTTTTTTAAAATTGGGCAATATCGGCAAAAACGGTAAACTGCGGCGACGCGGCGATTATTGAAAAGATGTTAAAACGGTTCGGACTCGACGGCTTTATTCTTTCGCTCTTCGGGGCGATTTTTCTCGCTTGGCTTTACCCCGATTTCGGGGCGCGCGACGGCGTTTTTTCCCTCTCGACGGCGGCGAACGTCGGCGTTTCGCTGATTTTCTTCTTTTACGGGCTCCGGCTGAACTGGGAAAAAATCCGCTCCGGTCTCGCGAACGTGAAGACGCACCTCGTCGTGATGGCGTCGACGTTTCTCCTCTTTCCGCTCCTAATTTTAGCGACGATGAGCGTTTGCGGAACCTTCCCGACGCGAGCCGACGTCGCCGCGCTCGAAGCGAAAGCGAGCGGTCCGGGGGGCGGTTTCGCCGCGATCGCGGAAGTTGGAGAAACCGGCGAAGTCGGCGAAAGCGAAGAAACCGGCGAACCGGCGCAAAACGTCCAAAATAGCGAAAACGGGGCGAGCGAAGAAATCGGCGAACCGGCGCAAAATAGTCAAAATAGCGAAAACGGGACGAGTGAAGAGATCGGCGAACCGGCGCAAAACGTCCAAAATAGCGAAAACGGGGCGAGCGGGGAAACCGGCGAACCGGCGTCGACGCTGCAAAACGCCGACCGTCGCGTCGTTTCGACCGGAATTTGGCTCGGGATTTTCTTCTTGGCGGCGCTTCCGTCGACCGTTTCGTCGTCGGTGGTGATGACGAACATCGCGCGGGGGAACGTGCCGGCGGCGATTTTCGACGCGAGCTTTTCGACCTTGCTCGGCGTTTTCATTACTCCGCTTTGGATGCGAATTTTCGTCGACGCGGAGACGGGCGGGCGCGGCTTCGGCGTCGTTTTGCTTTCGCTGACGGCGCAAGCGATTTTGCCGATTATCCTCGGCGTCTTGGCGAACCGACGTTGGGGCGAATTTTCGCGCCGAAACGAAAAACGGTTGCGCAAATTCGATCAAGCGACGATCGTTTTAATCGTTTACACGTCGTTCTGCAACTCCTTTGCGGAGAAGATGTTCGACGGTCTTTCCGGCGGAACGCTTTTGGGCCTGTCGCTGGGAATGGTCGCGCTCTTTTTCGTCGTCTTCGGAATCGTTTACGTCGTCTGCCGGGCGCTCCGGTTCAGCCGAGAAGACGCGGTCGCGACGCTCTTTTGCGGGTCGAAGAAGTCGCTCGTGCACGGCGTCGCGACGTCGCGAGTCATTTTGAGCGCGCCGAATATGGCGGGTATACTGATTTTGCCGACGATGATTTATCACGCGCTTCAGTTGATTATCGTTAGCGTTATCGCGCAACGTTTCGCAAAAATCGCCGAACGCGAGGAAGCGGAGCGGGCGCGAAACGGGGCGAACGTTTGAAAAACGCCGAACGCTTAGCAAACGCTTAACGGTCGACGGTCGGTCGTCGACCGTTGGCGACGGGAAACGACGGTCGGCCGGTTTTGCCGATTTTAACGAAACGCGCCGCGACGGGGAAACGTCGACGGCGCGTTTTTTTGTCGTTTTTTAACGGAATTTGGCGAATTTGAGGCGATTGGGCAAACCGTCGGGCGGCGAAAAACGCGAAAAGGCGCCGAAAATCGACGAAAACGCTTGACTTGCGCCGTCTCGGCGGCGATAATAACGGGCGGCGGTTCGCGGCGGAGAAAATGCGACTCGAGCCGGAACGCGTCGAAATTTTGACAAGATAGCGAAATTAGCGAAAATAACGAGGGCGAAAAATGGCGCTTTGGGGTTTGTTGAGCGCGGTCGTCGTCGGCGTCGCGACTTGGACGCCGATTAACGTAACGCAATTTTGGGTCGAGCCGAACGCTCCGGCCGTTTTCAAGTTCGAGTCGGAGAGCGACGCCCTTTCCGGCGCTTACGTCGTCAAAACGACCGACGGCGCGACCTTTTGCGAAGGGACGGGAACGCGCGACGGAAAGACGCTGACCGTCGAGGCGACGTTGCCGCAAGGCTTTTGGGAAATCGAGTTTCCGGAAACCGGGCAGTCGTTCGGCGTCGCGTCGATTCCGCCGTTTTGGGCCGACCCGACGCAACCGGAAAATAGGAAAGCCGGGCAAGCGGCGGGGAGCGGGCAAGACGGCGAGCGAATTCGCGACCCGTTTTTCGGAATCGACGCGGCGACGACTTGGCTCGTCGGTTCCGACGCAGCCCGGGACGACCTCCTCTTCAACGCGCGGCGAATGGGAATCGCGACGTACCGCGAGCGAACGAGTTGGGGTCGAATCGAACCGACCCCGGGGCAAATCGACTTTAACGCCGACCGTCGCGCCGATTTCGTTCGTCAAACGGCGAAAAAATACGACGTTCCGGTTCTCGAGCTGATACACGACGCGCCCGGTTGGGCCGGTCGAGTCGGCGCGGTTTACCCGAACGACTTGACGAAAACCGCCGACAGTTGGGCGCGAATCGCCGAACGCTGGGCGCCGACTTGGAACTCGATCGAAGTTTGGAACGAGCCGGACATTTTCTTCGGCGGCAACCTCCCGGCGGATCAATACGTCCCGATTTTGAAGGCGGTCGCGCAAGAATACGGGCGCCGCGGCGTCGAAACGCCGGTCGTCGGCGGGGTGATCGCGGCGTTTCGCGACGCTTGGATGGACTCGGCGGCGGAAAACGGAATGCTCGACGCTTGCGACGTCTTCTCGTTTCACTCGTACAGCCGAGCGCCGGAGATGGTCGGCGTCTGCCTGCGGTACCAGCGTTGGCTCGACAAGTTCGGCGCGTCCGGGAAACCGACTTGGATTACCGAGTGCGGCCGACCTTGGAAGCGCGGAACCGACCGCCCGAACCGCGAAGCCGACTTGGAAAGCGCGATCGACGTCGCGCAAAAGGGCGTCGTCTGCAAAGCGTTCGGTTTCGAGTCGTATTTTCCGTTCGTTTATCCGTTTTACGAGGAAAACGACAATAATTTCGGGATGAGCGACCGCTCGAACGCGCCGTTGCGCTCGATCGTCGGATACGCGCAATCGATTCGCCTCTTGGCCGGGAAAGATTGCGTCGGCGAATGGGCGCTCGACGGCGAAAACGCGGATATTGGGCAAAATGGGGGAAGTTTGGCGGCGGTTCAGCGCTCGTTCGTCTTCGCCGACCCGACGACCGGGGAGCGCGTCGCGGTTCTGTATTCGCCGACGCGGACGCCGGGGCGGACGGTGAAAACGCCCCTTTCGCCGACCTTCGTCGAGCGGATTACCGGGGAAGCGGTCGCCGCGAACGCCGACGGCGCGTTCGATTTCGCCGACGGTTTCCTCTTCGTCGGTCTCCCTAAAGACGCGAAAATTGCGTTGAAACCGGCGTCGGAAATCGATAAAGCGCGGGAACGTCGATTTGAGGCGCGAAAACTCGACGGCGGAGGCCGCCCGCGCCGCGACGTCGCGACCGTCGTTCGTTTCGAGTTCGACGCGAACGTCGTTTCGCCGGACAACGCCGGGTACAAGATTCTCGATCCGAACGCGAAAACGTTTTCCGGCGCGTTAACCGTTTTTAATTTTGAAAACGAAGCGCGGACGCTCCCGGTTCGCGTCGAACTTTTCGCCGACGGGAAACCGCTTCCGCCGACGTTCGTCGACGCGCCGAAAACGGTCGAGATTCCGGCGCGGGGGCGGGCGACCGTTCCTTTCGTTTTGAACGCCGAAAAAATTTCGCCGTTCGTTCCGCTAACCGTCGAGGCGCGCGTCGGCGCCGACGGCTTCCTCTCGTTCGACTTGACGCGAGCCGTTTCGCG